>NZ_MRUJ01000092.1:0-18655 GCF_002099325.1 Frankia sp. KB5
GTCGTCGTATCCGCCGCGGTCGTCGTATCCGCCGCGGTCGTCGTATCCGCCGCGGTCGTCGTATCCGCCGCGGTCGTCGTATCCGCCGCGGTCGTAGCCGGTCCCGCCAGCGCGCGACCCGCGGGGGCCTTCCACCCGGGTGTCGTACCGGGCGTACCGGGCGTCCCGGGCCTGGGCGGGGCCGGGGTAGCCGGCCGTGTCGGCATAGCGGCCCTGCGCCGGGTAATTCCCCGGCGCGAGGTAGTCCGAGGAGGYGAAGGCGTCCACATCCATCGCCTCGGTGCTGGGCGGGGCGTCGCTTAGGCTCATCAACCCGGTGTCGAGCACGGCGTCCACCGGGTTGATCGACTCCAGCTCCTCGACCAGGTCGGCCGCCGTGGTGATGGGCGCTCCGACCCGGTCGTCGCCGAGGGTGGCCATGGTGATGGCGTCGAGATCACGCGGAACTGACGAGGCGACCTGTCGGGGAGTCCGCAGCCGGCCGCCCGAGGTGGGTGCGGTGGGCAGACCGTGGTCCCCGCCAAGGGGCCAGTAACCGGTGAGCCCGGCATACAGCAGGCCACCGAGCGCCCGGACRTCGGCCGCGGCGATCAGGTCGGGWTTCACCGCCGTGGCGTCGGAGCCGCCGCCCGCGCGGTCGGCCGTGCCTGGGCCGGAACCGTCGTCCCCGCCGATCCCACTCTGGTCGGGCTGCCTGCCGTGCCCGTCGAGCTCCGTCGCGGGGAGGGAACCGTCGAGTTCCGCGAGCACCCCGCCGATCTCCAGGTCGATGACCTTGACGGTGCCGTGGCTGGAGACGATGACGTCACCGGGGTTCAGGTCACCGTGATGGATGCCGCGCTCGTGTGCCGCGGCGATGACTCGGGCCGCTGCGAGCACCACGGCGCCGGCCTGCTCCGGGCGTAGCGGCCCGTCGGTGGAAAGCTGACGCAGCGTTTTGCCGTCCACCCATTCCGAGACGACGTAGGAGATGCGTCGGGACTCGGCCGTGGTAGTGGTGGCGTCGTAGGTCGAGGCGGCCCCGGGATGCACCAGCCGACCGGAGTTGATCGCCGCGGTGAGAAGCCGACGGGCCGCCTGCTCCTGCGCCGGATCCGTGACCGGCCCGCCGCCGCCCGCGGACGCGGGGCCGTGCTCGACGATGCGCACCGCCACCGGTCGGGCGAGCACCTTGTCGTCGCCTCGCCAGAGGGTGACGGGCCCACGGGTCGTCAATGCGGAGAGTAGACGGTAGCGGCGGTCGAGCACGGACTCGGCGAGGATGGCGGTGCCGGAGGGCGGCGTCGCACCCCGGACTCCGGGCGCGTTCGGGTTCACGTCGTTATCGACGTCCCCGGCCTGCGGTCGGTTGCTTCCGTCGACCACAGCGCCTCCGTCGTCCACGGGCCCGGCGTCCATAATCCGCCGTCGGCTTCCCTACCWCACCCGGGCAGGGGTTCCGCCCAGCGTGCCGCCACCGTAGGCGGACACCCGGGTACCCTCCGTCGCTCTGACCAGCCGCCTCGATGAACGAAGCGACGAGCGGGAGGCTGCGCCTGGTTCACCGGCGACGTTGGGTGGGGCCCGCGCACAGCGTGTCCAGTGTACGAGGAGGTCAGGAGGATCTCGCGAATGTCTTGGGACAACCCGCCCATGTGTACCGACTGTGACGATCGGCGAGCCGATTCTTCCGGTGACGTGCGAGGATGCCCCGAGAGCAACGACGACGAGGATCTTCCTGGTGCCGGCGGGATCGTCTCGGCTGGCCCGTAGGTGCCATCACCGCCGGTCAGTCGCGTTGCGATGACCGTCCCGGCGGTCGGGGCAGCCGGCCGCCGAGTCGTCCGTTCACCTCCGCCAGCAGGGCGTTGATCTCGTGTATCCCCGTCCGGGTGCCGACCGCGAGGAAGAGCCCGCCTCCCACGGCCGCGGCGAGCACCACCGCGATCCCGGAACCAAGCCACCCCTCACCCACGACCGCGCGGACACCTCGGGCGAGAAGCGACGCGAGGACGGCGCCGATCCCGGCCGAGATCGCAACCCGGGTGATGACCCGCACGGTGCGATTGCCATCGATTCCCCCGAGCCGCCGGTGCAACAGGGCGCTCGTCGCAGCGAGGCCCATCAGGTAGGCGGTGGCGAAGGAGAGCGCCAGCGCGACGGCCCGGTGCTCCTCGGGCACGACCACGGTGAGGACCAKGGCACCGATGACGTTCACCGCCACGACCCCGATGTTGACCAGGGCCGGGGTGCGACTGTCCTGGTAGGCGTAGAACACCCGTAGCTGCACCTGGAACAGAGAGAACGGCACGAGGGCCAGGGCGAAGGCGCTGAGGGTGTCGCCGATGTCCACAGCGTCGCCGTAGCCGGTCGCGCCGTGATGGAACACGGCGACGGCGATCGGCCGGCCCAGGGCGAGGATGAACAGGGCGGCGGGCACGATCGCGGTGATCGTGATCCGGGTTGCCATCGAGATGTCGGCCCGCACCAGGTCGCTGCGCCCCTGGGCGGCGTGCCCGCTCATCCTCGGCAACAGCGCGGTGATGACCGAGACGCCGATGATGGCGTACGGGAGCTGGAAGATCTGGTATCCGTACGTGTAGATCGTGTAGGCGGTCGTCGCCGTCGACAGGTTGACGATCACCAGATAGCCGGCCTGGCTGATCACGACGAACAGCAGCGTCCACCCCGCCAGCCGGGCCGTCGAGCGCAGTTCGGGATGCCGCATGTCCAACCGCGGCSGGTAGTGGAAACCGACCTTGCGCAGCGAGGGGAGCAGTGCGAGGGTCATGACGACGACRCCCAGCGTCGTCCCGGCGCAGAGCACCGTCACCTGAGTGTCGGTGATGGCCTTCGGCCCGTCCACACCCGGCGGGCGCGGCCCCGCGATGAAATAGGTGAAGCCCAGACAGGTGACGATGACCAGCAGGTTGTTCAGGATCGGGGCGAACATGGGCGCGGTGAACGACTGTCTGACGTTGAGGATCGCCCCGATCGTCGCGCCTACCCCGTAGAAGACGATCTGCGGCAGGAACCACCGCAGCATCGTGGCGGCGAGCGCCCGCTCGTCGGAGCCGGCGTGCAGGTAGAGACTGATGATCCACGGGGCGATCAGCATGCCCACTGCCACGACGGCCCCGAGGCCGAGGATCATGAGTGTGAGCAGCGACGACGCGAACGCGTCCCCCCCGTCGGGATCCTCCTTCGCGGTGCGGACCATGACCGGCACCACGACGCTCGTGAGGACGCCGCCGAGGAGCAGGTCGTAGAGGATGTTCGGCGTGGTGTTGGCGACGTTGTAGGCCTGGCTCACCGCACCGGTCCCGATCGCCGCGGCGATCGCGACGGTCCGCAGGAACCCGGATGCCCGGGAGACGATCGTGCCGATCGCCATGGTTCCACTGGCCCGGCCGAGGCCGGGCCCGGCCTCGGCCGGGCTGCCGGCCTGCATGGTTGCGCTGCCGCGCCGCGCCGTTGTGCTGTCGCGCCGCGCCGTTGTGCTGTCGCGCCGCGCCGTTGTGCTGCCGTGCGGCGCCGTGCYGGTGTCTCGTCGGGCCGGTTCGGGGGGGATGCGGCGGACGTTGCTGCGAGGAAGTGCCACCGTCGGCCTGGACTCGCTCAAGGACGGCCGACGGCGCTCGTCGYCGTCCCGACGGGAACGGTCGGCTCGGGTGCGTCRCTCCGGACGCGCCGCAGGCTCTGGGCGGTCTGGGGTGTCCCGCCATGAGGATCGTCCGATGGGGATGACAGGGCCGACCCCGGGCGGGGTCGGCAGCCGGCTCGTCCGCCCGTCGTCCAGCGGCGGGGTGCCGCGTTGCGATCGTTCCGGTATGCGTGGCCCCGGCGGGGGACCTCCTTCCGACGGAGGCGGCACATGGGGAGGCGGCGGTGGTGGGCCCGACGTGGCGGGAAGCTTCCGGGTCTGCTCGCCGGCGGTCATGCGCGGAGCGCCGGGAGCGGGGAGGCGGTCTGCGGATCGCGGATACCGCTCGTCGCGGGAGCTCGCGGGATCGTCATGGCGCGGGTCCGGGTGGCGCGGGCCGTCATAGCGCGCGCCGTCATGGCGCGGGTCCGGGTGGCGCGGGTCCGGGTGGCGCGGGCCGTCATGGCGCGGGTCCGGGTGGCGCGGGCCGTCATAGCGCGCGCCGTCGTACCGTGGGTCGCCCTGCCGCCGGTCTTCATGGCGTGGCGCGTCGAACCGTGGCGCGTCGAACCGTGGCGCGCCACGGCGTCCGTCCGGGTCGACAGGATGGTCCCGTTCCGGATGGTCCCGTTCGGAGTGCCGGGGCCGGCGCGCGAGTCCCCGGTCCGGATCTGGCTGCTCCGGACGGGTCTGCCAGGGATAACCGGGATACGACTGGTCCGGGGGGAACCGGGCCGGGCGTTCGGCCGCCGGGTAGCCGTCCTCGTCGCAGTACCCGACATCGGGTGGGTCCCGGTCCGACGGTCCACCGCCGGTACCGCGATCACGCCGGGGGTCGGTAGCACCCCTGCGATGCCGGGCCCCAGGCCGGCCCTCCTCCTCGACCGGCGTCATGGGCCGCTCCGTCGCCGTCGGAAGGGAGCTGTGGCCGCCGAGTCGCCGGTGTCCTCCTGGCTGTCGAGGCCGTGGCGAAGGGTGTCTCGGTCCTGGTCGTCATAGCGCCGGACGGCCGTCCGTACCACCGGCGTCGTCGTAGTCGAGGTGGCGGCTTCGCGCTCGTCGTCGCCACTATGCCGGGTCGAGACCGAGGCGGCGGGGGTGAGCGGACCGGCGGGGGTGAGCGGACCGGCGGGGGTGAGCGGACCGGCGGGGGCGACCGGATCGACCTGGTTCACCTGGTTCACCTGGTTCACCTGGTTCACCTGGTTCACCTGGTTCACCTGGTTCACCTGGTAGAGCGGGGCAGTCGGCCCGGTCATAGCCTCGTGCGGACCCGCCGGTCTACCCAGGTCGTCCTCGGCCCCACGCAGGCGGGCCCGTAGCCGTCGCGCCAGGCGGATGATGACCGCCAGGAGCAGCACGCCGATGGCACCGATGGTGATCGCGGTCGCGATGGCGCCRTAGACGGTGGATCGGACGAGAACCCGGTTCGGTGGTTCCTTGGACAGCGCCTGCCCGTCGAGGTTGAGTTTGCGGATCTCGAGKGGAAACGTTCCCGCGCCTTCGGCCTCCATCCCGATCTCGACCTGAGCCTTCTGCCCTGGGGGAAGGCGGAGTGTCTGCCGGGCTGGCGAGCGCAGCCGGGACCGGTTGGTCGAAGAGAAGGCGAGCACCACAGTGACCTCGTATTGGGTGTTGTTCTCCAAGGTGATCGGGACCAGCCCACGTTTGCTCGTCAGGTTGACGCTGCGGGAGGCCACCACCTGGATTCCGTTGCGGATCGCGGACGCCTCCCCGTCCACCTGCTGGCTCAACGACACACCGTCAACCCTGCGGTCTCCCCGCCACGCGGCGGAGGCCGCCGTGACAAGCGCGTTCTTCATCGGGTTGATGAGCTGCAGCTGRCACCTGGGACCGCGCCTGGGTGGGCACAGCACGGGGCTCAGGGCCTGCACCTCGTCGAGGACGTCCTCGACGGCGGTGAGGTAGTTGGCCGGCAGTTCGCGGGCCTGTGCCTCGGCCGGGTAGACGAGCCGGCCCGGCCGGTCGGCCGGCCGGCCCTGGCCCCCGGCACCTGCGTCGAGTCCCACCGAGGTGGAGTAGCCGCTGGTGAGGGTGTCGAGTACCGACCGTGCCCAGTCGCTCGGCGGATCCCAGTCCCGGGGCAGCGCCAGGACCTGGAACCGTTGCTCGGGTCGTTCGGCGGTGATCATGCCGAGCTCGGCCCGCAGGCGTGCCAGGGCCGTCCCGAAGTCGGGACCGTCGGGCAGCCCGGTGTAGGCGGTTGCGATCCTGGTGAGCCGGCGGTCGGCCGCGAGCGCCTGGATCGGTCCGGCCGAGGTGGCGAGGCTGACGGTCGCTGACGGAGTATAGGTGATCTTCGTCGCGGGGGGTAGCAGCTGGTCATCGAGGATCACGGTCCCGACCTCCAGCTGGCGCAGTACGTCCACGGTGGTGGCGTCCGCCGACCCGTCGGCAGGGTATGCGATGGTGCCCTTCTGTAGAGGGGCACGCCCCAACAGTTGGGCCAGCACAACTTCGCCAGTCTTGACGGCGTACTTCATCGTGTCCAGCTTCCGGGCGTGGACGAGCGCGGTCAGATCGGCATCCCCGTAGGGCAGCGCGAACACCATGCCTCCGTGCTCGGCGAAGCGCACGATGTCGGAGAGAAAARGGGCCGCATCGGCGTTCGCCTGCGCATGAACGGGCCCGCCCGGGGTGGCGTAGTCGTAGCCGCCCGGCTGCGCCATGATGGTCAGYGCCTGCACCAGGGTCGGATCGACGGCGAGCRTGACCGGCGGCGCGGCGGCGGTCAGCAGCCGGGACAGCCGGCCGCCCGGCTTCACCTCGTCCGCGAGCGCGTTGTCGGTCAGCCTGCCGTCCGAGCGCAGGCGCGGCTGATCTGCGATCGGCAGGACCGCTGCGATCGGCGTCCTCGGCTGCTGCGGATTCGGCGCCCAGACCAGGAAGGTGTAGGCCGCGCCGATCGGTGCCACGGCGCGGCCCCCGACGGAGCCGGTAATCCGTAGCTGGATCGGGTACACCCCCAGGCTCGGCGGCAGGTCCAGCGCGGYGCGATCGGTGGCGATCCGGAAGGGCACGGGCGCGGCACCCTGGGTGGGCGGGGCGGCCAGCGGCTGGGTGCCGTCGCCGTTCGCGAGGACCACCTGGCGGTAGCTGCGTGTTCTCGCCGTGGCCGGGTCATCGGTCAGGGTGGCCAGCTGCCCGCGTGAGGTCACCCTGGCGCCTATCCACAGGCTCATGGAGAGGTGGGCCAGCGGCTCCCCGACCGTGGTGATGAGCTGGCCGCTGACGGAGARCATGGTCGAGYCCCCCGGGGTGGGGGGACTTACCTCATCCAGATCGATCGTCACCGGGTTCGGCGAACCACCGGGCCTGGCTGCCGTGTTATCCGGAGTGATAGATGGCAAATTATTCGATTTATCGGTGGATGAAGATGCGGAAGATCGTGGTGTTCTTGTAGATGAACCGTGGTGGGTAACCGGTTCGACGAGGACTCCCCCGGCCGACGCGGGGGCCGAAGCCGAAGCCGAGGCCGCGCAGACCCCGGGCACGGCCACGGCGAACAGGGCCAGCGCCGCGAGCATCGCYGCCCAACGAGGTCCACGACGGYGCCGCCCGGGTCCCTTCTCACGCATCGTCACAGCCTGTCCCGCTCATCCGAACAGCCTGTCTCACTCATCCGAAGTCTGTCGATGCGGTCGTGTGGTCATGCGGTCGTGTGGTCATGCGGTCGTAGTCAGCAGGGTGGGCACCTCGTGGATCAGGCGGCGTTCATCGGCGTACGCGAGGCTGCCGGTCACCTGGGTCAACAGCACCCACTCCGCCGCCCGGCGCAACGGCGCGCGACCGGTGGTGGAGGTCGGCGGCGGCATGGGTTGATCGTACGAGCCCCCGGCGACCAGCCGGCCCGCCTGTCCGGAACGCCGGGGTTACGGCTTGGTTCCGCTAGGCCCTCCCCGGTTGGACGCCGAGAAATCATGATCATTGTTTCGGGTCCACGTGCCGGATCACCGGCGGTGAGGCCGTAACCTGAAGGTGTGTCAGTGATCAGTCTGGACAATCCGCGAGACTCGGCCGAACGGGTGGTGAGTGAGCTGTTGAGGGTGCCGCCGGCCGCCGATGAGCTTGGCCGCGTCTTCACCGCGAACGGCTACCTCCTTCACCTCGTCGGTGGTTCGGTACGGGACGCCCTGCTCGGCAGGCCGGCATCCGCTGTGTCCGGGGCCGTACCGGCCGATCTCGACTTTGCCACGGACGCCCGCCCCGAGCGGGTTCTGGAGATCACCCGAGGATGGGCGGAGGCGACCTGGGAGGCCGGAATCGCCTTCGGCACGGTCGGGCTCGCTCGGCACGGTGTCCGGTTCGAGATCACTACCTACCGTAGCGAGGCGTACGACCGGAAGTCCCGCAATCCGGCCGTGACCTACGGCGACAGCCTGGAGGCGGACCTGTCCCGGCGGGACTTCACCGTGAATGCGATGGCGGTGTCCGTGCCCGGCCATGACTTCGTCGACCTGTTCGGCGGGATGGCAGATCTCGCCCGCGGCGTGCTGCGTACCCCCGCAAGCCCCGAGGCGTCGTTCGACGACGACCCGCTGCGCATCCTGCGGGYCGCCAGGTTCGAGGCGGCCCTGGGCCTCACCCCGGTACCCGAGCTGGTCGCGGCGATGCGCTCGCGGGCCGATCGGCTCGCGGTCGTCTCCCCCGAGYGGATCCGCGACGAACTGCGCAAGCTCATGTCGGCTCCCGACCCGGTCGCCGGTCTGGAGCGGTTGGTCGAGGTCGGGATCGCCGACATCGTGCTGCCCGAGGTGTCCRCCATGCGGATGGAGATCGACGAGCACCACCAGCACAAGGACGTCTACGCCCACACCATGACGGTGCTGCGTCAGGCGATGACCCTGGAGGAGCCGGGGGAGCCGGACGAGGTGCTGCGCTGGGCCGCGCTGCTGCATGACATCGGCAAGCCGCGGACCCGCCGGCACATGACGGGTGGGCGGGTGTCCTTCCACCACCATGAGGTCGTCGGCCGGGACATGGCCCGCCGCCGGCTCGCGGCGCTGCACTTCCCCAAGGACGTGACTGACGCGGTCTGCCGGCTTGTCTACCTGCACCTGCGCTTCCACGGATACGGGGCGGGCGAGTGGACCGACGCCGCCGTACGCCGCTACGTGCACGACGCGGGTCCTCAGCTCTCCCGGCTGCACAAGCTGGTCCGCTCGGACTGTACGACCCGCAACCGGCGCAAGGCCGCGGCGTTGTCCCGGACGTACGACTCGCTCGAGGAGCGGATCGCCGAGCTCGCCGCGCGCGAGGAGATCGCCGCGATCCGGCCGGAGCTTTCCGGGGACGACATCATGGTGCTGCTGGGGCTGCCACCGTCCCGGTTGGTGGGCCAGGCCCGGTCGCACATGCTGGAGTTCCGCTTCGAGCACGGGATCGTCGGCCGGGAGGCCGCCGAGGCCGAACTGTTCCGGTGGGCCCGGGAGCACGAGGTGCCCGTCCCCGGTGATGCGCCCGTCCCCGGTGAGCTCACGCCTCGGCGGGGGTGACGGGCCTGGGCTGACCGTCCGGGCCAGGGCGGTCAGCCGGTCGTGCCGATCCGGGCTCGCCGATGTGACGGATGATCCGGTCTTCCGGATGGCGGTGGGCGGCCCGGTAGTACAGGATCCCGGCGAGCGCGTAGCCGGCCCCGGCTACCAGGACCACCGGAACGGACCGGCCCTCGTCCGGCAGGACCACGGCGGCCACCGCCGCGGCCGCCACGAAGGCGACATTGAACAGCAGGTCGTAGAGCGAGAAGGCGCGACCGCGGTAGGCGTCGTCGGTCTCCTCCTGCACGATGGTGTCCACGCAGATCTTGCTGGCCTGTGCGGAAAACCCGAGCAACGCTCCCGCGACGATGAACAGCGTCGAGGAGAAGGGTAGCCCGAGCGCGACCTCGACGACCCCGCCGAGTACCAGGACGAGGGCGATCCAGCTCGACTTCGGCATGCGCCGCGTGACGCGGGGAGTCGCGAGCGCGGCGCTGATCGTGCCGGCTCCACTGGCGGCGACGACGGCGGCGAGTCCCGCGAGCCCGCCTTCCGAGCCGGTGAAGTAGTTGCGATACAGCAACACCGTCATCACGAGGATCAGGCCGTAGGCGGCCCGCGAGGTGGTGAGGGCGGCGAGCGCCCGCCGGGCCGGCCCGTGGTTCACCAGATAGCGGGCGCCGTCGAGCATGTCGGCGACGACCTGGGTGGTCTGCGCCCAGGCGCCCTGCCAGGCCATCGTCTCCAGCGGACCGAAGTCGCTCCGCCCCGCCCGCGCCGCGGTGGCGGCGGCTACAAGGTAGGTGAGAGCCGCCAGAGCGGCGACGAACGCCACCGCCCCGTCCTCGCCGCCGATYAGCCCGCGCAGTCCGCTGCCGACACCGGCTCCGGCGAGCGTCGCGACGGTGCCGGAGGTGACGGACAAGGCGTTCGCCGTGACAAGCCGGTCGAGGCCGACCACGACCGGGAGCCCGGCGGACAGCGCCRCCAGCACGAAGCGGTTCATGCTCACCGAAGCCAGTGCCACCGCGTAGAAGTCGAGGCCCGTCTGGCCGGTGGCGATCAGAGCGACCAGGATGCCCATCAACAGCATCCGGACGAGTGAGCAGACCACCAGAACCCGCTGGCGGGACACGCGATCGAGCACGATGCCGGCGAAGGGTCCGATGACGCTGAACGGCAGCACAACGATCGCGAGCGACGCGGCCAGGGCCGCCGCTGAGGTCGCCCGTTCGGGAGAGAACAGCACATAGCTGACGAGGCTCGCCTGGAAGACGCCGTCGGCGGCCTGGGAGGTGAGCCTGGACGCGTAGAGCATCCGGAACCCACGATCGTGCAGCAGCTCACGAAGGTTCTCCGCCCGGGCCACGTCGTCAGCCTAGGACCAGACTGGTCGGCTCGGGGCACAAGGTCCGGCCGCCCCCCTCCGGGCGGCCGGACCTTGTGTTTCCGACCGGGTCCGCTGGCCGGCCGATCCGACGAGGAGGACCCGACGAGAAAGATGAGGACGACGAGGAATCAGCCCTCGATCAGCCCTCGTCGCGGATGAACGCCTCCACCCGGTCCCGGGCCTCGTTGTCGCGGTACTGCTCCGGCGGGGACTTCATGAAGTAGGAGGAGGCGGAGAGGACCGGGCCGCCGATGCCCCGGTCGAGTGCGATCTTGGCGCAGCGCACCGCGTCGATGACCACCCCGGCGCTGTTGGGGGAGTCCCATACCTCAAGCTTGTACTCGAGGTTCAGCGGCACGTCGCCGAAGGCACGTCCCTCGAGGCGGACATAGGCCCACTTGCGGTCGTCCAGCCAGGCGACGTAGTCCGACGGCCCGATGTGCACGTTGTCCTTGCCGAGGTCGTGGGAGACTTGGGAGGTCACGGCCTGCGTCTTGGAGATCTTCTTGGACTCCAGCCGCTCGCGTTCCAACATGTTCTTGAAGTCCATGTTGCCGCCGACGTTGAGCTGCATGGTCCGATCCAGGATCACGCCGCGGTCCTCGAAGAGCTTCGCCAGAACCCGGTGGGTGATGGTCGCGCCGACCTGTGACTTGATGTCGTCGCCGACGATCGGCACGCCTGCCGCGCGGAACTTCTCCGCCCACTCGGGCACCCCGGCAATGAACACCGGCAGGCAGTTGATGAAGGCGACGCCGGCGTCGATGGCGCACTGGGCGTAGAACTTCGCGGCGTCCTCGGAGCCGACCGGCAGGTAGCAGACGAGTACGTCGGCACGGGTCTCCCGCAGGGTTGCGACGACGTCAACCGGCGGTTCGTCCGACTCCTCGATGGTCTCCCGGTAGTAGCGGCCGAGGCCGTCGAGGGTGTGGCCGCGGCCGACGGTGACCCCGAGTGGGGGGACGTCCGCGATCTTGATGGTGTTGTTCTCGCTGGCGGCGATGGCCTCGGAGAGGTCGCGGCCGACTTTCTTCGCGTCCACGTCGAACGCGGCGACGAATGTCARGTCCGAGACGTGGTACTCGCCCAGCCGCACGTGCATCAGCCCGGGGACCCGGGCTGACGGGTCGGCATCGCGGTAGTACTCGATCCCCTGGACCAGCGAGACAGCGCAGTTGCCTACGCCGACAATGGCGACACGTACCGAGCCCATGATGGTCTGCTCCTTAGCTGAGATCTTCGTGGAAGTGGGTCATATGGGGCACGCAGCTCCGCCGCGGCATTCCCGATCATGCTGGTCGGGAACAGGGACCCGCTACGGGATGACGTTCATCGGGTGGTCGGGACCTCGCCGTCGGGGTCCTGGCCGGCTGTCCGCGGGGCCCGCCTGCTCCGGCCACGCCTGTTCACGTTCACGTTCAGGTGCGCRTCGCCGTCGGCAGGCGTGCCGCCATCCCGTGYGCGCGGGTCGTCCTGGCGGTCCGCCTGCGCCGGAGGGCTTCCCGGCCCGCTTGGGCGGGCTGGTTCGACGACGGGTACCCCCGGCTGCACGGATCCTGTGGACGGGGTTGTGGGCAAACCTGTGGATCCTGTGGACAACTGTGGTCCCTGGGTGCCGACGGGGGTGCCGGCGCGTTCGGTCTCGATCAGCTCGTTCAGCCAGCGGACCTCACGTTCGACCGATTCCAGGCCGTGGCGCTGCAACTCGAGTGTGTAGGAGTCGAAACGCTCGACGGTCCGGGTCAGGGCCGATCGAACCTTCTCCCGGCGCTCCTCGAGCCGCCCGCGGCGACCTTCGAGGATGCGGAGGCGGACAGCGGCGTCCGTCTTCGAGAAGAAGGCGAAGCGCACGCCGAACATCTCGTCTTCCCAGGACGACGGTCCGCCCTCGCCCAGCAGGTCCGCGAGCTTCTCCTTGCCCTCGCCCGTCAAGGTGTAGACGACCCGACTGCGCCCGCCGAGACGGCTCGCGGCGCCGACGTCGTCCGCGGTGACGTAGCCGGCGGACGCGAGACGACGCAGACAGGGATAGAGCGAGCCGTAGCTGAACCGGTGGAACGCGCCGAGGAGCGCCGCGAGCCGTTTGCGCAGTTCATAGCCGTGCATAGGGCTCTCGGAGAGCAGGGCGAGGACCGCCAGCTCCAGCATGATCCACCCCTTCTCGACCGTGATGCCCCGTGATGCCCTGCCGACCGTTCCGCGGGCCGTGGTGGACCACGGCCCGCGGAACGGTCAGCTCGACATATCGGAGCGATACATCGAGGATAGACGTCGCGGGACGAGCACCGCAACCAGGAATGACCAGTCGGCGACCGGGAGATGACAGATAGGCGCCCTGCCGGTGCATCCCGACCCCTGCCGGACCATCGGTCCCGCGCGGCCAGATCCCGGTGCGGGCGGGCTCACACTGTCATCCGGATCACAGTCGGGATGTGGAGCTGGGAGACCGGTTTGGCGGCTGTGCGGACCGTCTGTGCGGACCGTCTGTCTGGAAGCCGGCTCCGGCGTACCGTTGCTGGCATGCGTCCGCGGTCGGTCATCGACTACGCGCTCGCCCGCCGGGCGACGCTGGCGGATCTCTTCGCGGGCAGGATCTCGTCGTTGGATGTCTGCGACGCGCATCCTTATCTGCTGCGGGCGGCCAGGTACCACGGTGAGCGGACCACGAAGCGATGCCCGGTCTGCCGAGGCGGCGATCCGCTCATCCATGTCACCTACGCCTACGGCGACGAGCTCGGGGAGAGCTCCGGGCGGGTTCGCACCACCAGGGAGCTCCCCGCGCTCGCGTCGAGGTACAGCGAGCTGCGGATCTATGTGGTGGAGGTGTGTCCGCCCTGTGGCTGGAACCACCTGGTCACTTCTTATGTGATCGGGACGGGGGAGYCGAGGGCGAAGAAGCAGATCCGGCGGCGGACCGCGGACCGCTGACGGCTGGTCGTCCCCGAGAGGCRCAAAGGACGCCCTGCGCGAGGGGGCGGAATTCGGCGTGAGACCCTGGTCTGCCATGTGGGTCTCATGGCAGGTCCTGGCGTCGCATCCGCCATGGGCTGACCTCGTCACAGCCTCGCCGGGTGAATGCGGCGAGTGAGCGAACATCACGTAGTCGGCCCCGGTCCGATGGTGGACCGGTGGTCGCCGGGATCGTGCACGGTCCGGGCCGAGACGGGCCGGTTCTGTAGATCCTGTGGAAATCGGACCTTCGGTGATGGTTGGGGGCGCCGGCCCGTCTCCTGCGGCGGTCCGGATACCGGGGAGTCCCGCGGCGACGGATGGAGCGGTTGGTGAGCTCTCCCTACGATCAGGGCCTCTAGTCGGGGTGGTCCTGCACCTGACCGAGCATGGCCTAACCCGGACGGCCAGTCCCGGGTACCCGCGGACCGGGTACCCCCGGACCGGGTACCCCCGGACCGCGCCCGGCGGCCGGAGCAGGCCAGGCCCGGCCAGGCCCAGCCAGGCCAGGCCCGGGCAGGCCAGGCCCGGGCAGGCCAGGCCCGGGCAGGCCAGGCCCGGGCAGGCCAGGCCCGGGCAGGCCAGGCCCAGGGACGCCGGCTGGTGCCGCCGACGGGCCGGCCCACCGGCGGGAGAGGGGAACGCACCGCTCTCGTGCCACCCGCGGCTCCCTCCGCCGCGGCGAGGACGAACACGCCGCCGGACGGTGGGACCGGTCGGGGTGCCGGTGCCACCGTCGGGGGGTGGGTGCCGGACCGTGGCATCGGGAAGTCCGACGCGCCCGGCCGTGAACCGTCCAGCGCTCGTCCCGGCATGCCCGTCGGCGAGGCGACCGGTCGTCGCCGAGGCGGCGGCGCGCCCTCCGGTCGGGCGACCCCCACCCGGCGGGTTCCCGGCCGTGGGTTCTCCGATCGGACCGCCTCTGACCGCGGCGTCCCCGATCGTGGGCCGGACCAACCGGCAGACCGGACAGCCGGCGAGGTCAACACCCTGTACGACACCGTCGACCAGGAAGCCCTACGACGGGTCGATGTCCGGGAACRCACCGTGGACGCCACCGTTTACCACAAGGTGATGCCGGAGCGGGACTCCCGGAATGGCCGCCGCAACGGTGTGTCGGACCGCGACCGCATGACCGAGGTGACGCCCGCTCAGCGGGTGGCCGGTCGGCGCGACCTCACCCGCGCCACCGAACTGATGGCCGTCCGGAGCCGGGCACGGGAGGGAGACGGATCGGCCGCTACCCGCCGGATGGCGGGTGGGCGACCGGGCGCGGATCGGATCGAGCCCCGCCGGACCGGTCCAGGCCGGCCCGGTCCAGGCCGGGCCGGCCCGGGCCGATCCTCCCGGGCGGAGATGGGTGTCCCGGGCGGGGCGGGAGGACCCGGGCGCCGCAACGGGAAGGCCCCCCGGCCGGGCCAGGGGCGACACGGCCCGATGTGGTGGCGACGGCGCCCGCGCTGGCTGCGCCGTCTGGTCTTCGCCAGCTTCTTCTCCGGTCTTCTCCTGTTCGCCGCCGGCATCGGCGTCATCTACGCGGCGACCCGGGTCCCGCTGCCTGCCGAGGTGAAGACGGACCAGACGTCGATCATCTTCTACGGACCGCCGGCCGGCTCGCACCAGGACAACGGTGAGGAGYTTGCCCGGATCGGCACCGTGAACCGCACCGACGTGCCGCTCGCCGAAGTGTCCGTGGACATGCAGCACGCGGTGCTCGCGGCCGAGGACAAGAACTTCTATCACGAACCCGGTATCTCTCCCAAGGGCATTGCCCGGGCGCTCTACGTGAACGTCACCGGCGGGGAGCTGCAGGGTGGTTCGACCATCACCCAGCAGTACGCCAAGAACGCGTACCTGTCGCAGGAGCGGACCTTCACCCGCAAGATGCGCGAGATCGTGCTCGCGGTGAAGCTGGGCCAGAAGTACTCCAAGGGACAGATCCTGGAGTTCTACCTGAATACGATCTACTTCGGCCGGGGCGCCTACGGTATCGAAGCGGCGGCGAAAGCCTACTTCAACACCTCGGCCGCCAAACTCACCCCCGCCCAGGGGGCGGTCATCGCGGGCCTGATCCGATCACCCAACTACCTCGACCCGGCCAAGAACCCGGGTCCGGCGGCGAACCGCTGGCACGACGTGGTCGCGACGATGGTCGCCGAGGGCTGGGCTCCGCCGGGGCTCGCCCAGCAGAGCCCCCCACCCGTGGCCGCGAAGGCGCAGGACGCCGCCGCCTCGTCCGACCAGATCGCGTACATCCGCGATCAGGTCAAACGTGAGCTTACGACCGTCGGGAAGATCACCGAGGATCAGATCAACCGCGGTGGACTGCGCATCACGACCACGATCGACAAGGGGCGGCAGTTCAAGGCCTTCCAGGCGGTGAGCGACGTGCTGGGCCCGGCGTACGCCGCCGTGCCGGATCTGCGTACCGGGCTCACCGCGATAGAACCCGGGACCGGCAGGATCCTCGCCTGGTACGGCGGGTCGCTCTACGGCAAGGACGCACAGGGCCACGAGCAGTACGTCGACAACGTGTCAGGGGCGCAGGTGCAGTCCGCCTCCACCTTCAAGACGATCACTCTGGTCGCCGCGTTGCGTCAGAACATCAACCTCAAGTCGACCTTCGCCGCTCCCGCCAAGATCACACTGCCGGGGAATTACGTGGTCAGCAACGACGAGGGTGAGGCGGGCGATCTCGGATACAAGAACCTCATCGAGGCGACGGCGGGCTCCATCAACACGGTGTACGTACCGCTGGGGCAGAACATCGGCGTCTCGAACATCATCAAGACCGCGCGCGACCTTGGCATCCCGGCCAGTACCCAGCTGCGCAACGAAGCGGGTATCACGCTGGGCCAGGACGACGTGCACGCGGTGGATATGACCACGGTCTACGCGACCCTCGCCGGCGCCGGAGTGCGGGCCACACCGCACATCGTGGACAAGGTGGTCGACGGCAACGGGCAGGTGATCTATTCGGGTACCCCGGATGTGAAGCAGGTCATCCCGGCCACGGTGGCCCGCGACGCCACGTACGCCCTGCAGAGCGTGTTGACGGATTCGAGTGGCACCGGAAAGCGGGCCCGGCTGGACGGCGGGCGGGAGGCCGCCGGCAAGACCGGGACGTCGACCAACTTCCGGTCGGCCTGGTTCTGCGGGTACACCAGGGAACTCGCGTCCTGCGTGAACATGTTCCGGGGCAAGGGCACCGAGCAGGATGTGCTGAAGGGCATTCCCGGCGCCGAGAAGGGCGTCTACGGGGGTACCTACCCGGCCAAGGTGTGGAAGGCGTTCATGGACGCCGCGCTGACGGGGGTGCCGCCGTCGAAGTTCGATCCGCCGGCCTTCGGTGGCCTCGTGCAGGATAACGAGCCCGAGCCGACTCCCACACCCACCCCGGCGCCGAGCGCCTCATCGAGCCAGCCCGGCGATACCGGCGTCAACCTGGGCGATCTCCTGAACCCCAGTGGCAACGGCAACGGCGGTGGTCAGCAGCAGGGTGCCGGCCAGGCGGGCCGGCCGGCTCGACAGACGGGGATCTTCTCCGACCCGTTCAACTGACCGGGAGGTCGAGTTCAGTGCTGGTCATGGGCTGTCATGGGGCGAGAATGACGGGCATGGCCATGTCCCCGGCGTCCCCCGTCCGCGTCAGCCCGGCCCGGGAGGACCCGGTCGTCGCGGGGGCAAGCCAGCTCATCGGTGGGCCGCCGGGTGAGCACGCGGCCGTGCCCGACCGGCGTGGTTGGCTGACCCCGCTGCGGGTGCTGATGGCAATGGTCATCGTGGCCGGGGTCCTCGGCTACACCCAGAAGATCAGTTGCCGGGACACCCGGAACTGGACGCATGAGCACCAGTACACGGCGTTGTGCTACTCCGACATCGTCGCGTTGTACAGCCAGGAGGGGCTGGTCGACGGGAAGATCCCCTATCTGGACTACCCGACGGAATATCCGCCGTTGATCGGCGCCACCATGCAGCTCGTCGCCTGGCCGGCCGGTCTCGCGAACGGACCGCGGGCGGTCTACCGGGAGGAGAACGGCGAGCGCGTCTTCGACCATTACACGATGGACATGCGGTCGGCCGTCTTCTACGACCTCACCGCCCTGCTGTTCCTGATCGTGGCCTCGGTCGCGGTGTGCTGCACCGCGCTGGCGGCCGGATCGAGGCGGATCTGGGACGCCGCTCTGTTCGCGCTGGCGCCGACCCTCGTGCTGCATCTGCTGACGAACTGGGACATCATCGCGGTGGCGTTCGCGGCGGGCGGCCTGCTTGCCTGGTCCAGACGGGCTCCGAAGCTCGCCGGGATGCTAATCGGACTCGGCATCCTCACGAAGCTCTATCCGGCCCTGTTCCTGCTAGGGTTGGCCTTTCTCTGCCTCCGGGCCGGGAGGCTGCGCGAACTGGCCCGGACCGTCTGCGCGGCGGCGGTGACGGTGCTGGTGGTCATCGTCCCGCTATGGCTGACCGCCGGCTACTTCAACGCGGAGAACGCCCGCGTCGGCGACAGCATCTGGTCGACCTTCTGGCGAGGTGGTGACTGGATCCGGCTGGTCGGTGGTGGTCCGGACGGGGCCCGCAACGCCATCGCCCGGTTCTTCGATCTGAACTCCGACCGCGGCGCCGACTGGGACTCGCTGGCGTTCGGCGCGACCTGGCTTGCCGGCCGCTACGACCCGGCCTGGTTCGGAGCACTGCACCTGGTGGTCTCCGCGCTCACTGCCGTCGTCCTCGTCGCGGTGGCCGCGGCCGCGATCCATCATCGGCCCGATGCGCGCCGGCTGGTCATCGCGGCGGCCGCGGCCGGCTGGGTGACGATCGTCGTCGCCCTCCCGATGATCCTGCAGGGCTTGCGGAACAACGGCCTGCCCATCTCCACGTTGAACATCATCACTGGGGCGGCCCTGCTGGTCTCGGTGGTCGCCATCGGGTTACTCACCTGGCTCGCACCGCGCCGGCCCCGTCTGCCGCAGGTGCTGTTCCTGCTCGTCGTCGCCTTCCTGCTGACCAACAAGGTCTTCTCACCCCAGTACACGATCTGGCTGCTACCGCTGGCGGCACTGGCTCGGCCCCGATGGAGGCTGTTCCTGCTGTGGCAGGTCTGCGAGGCGTGGGTGCTGTTCACCCGATTCATGCACTTCATCTACAACGACACGCAGGGTCGTCACGGCATCGACCGGGGATGGTTCGTCGGCGCGG
>NZ_MRUJ01000093.1:0-16129 GCF_002099325.1 Frankia sp. KB5
GGCCGACTCCAGCATTCACAGCGCGGACGATCTGTGCGGCAAGACGGTCGAAAGCGGACTGCTCGACTCGGGCACCCACCAGATCGCCACCGTGCTGTTCCGTCAGATCACCCGGGTGAAGGGAGCGGGCTGCGTCGTCCGTCCGGTGACCGGGAACCGGATAACCGAGGCGCTCCAGAAACTTCACTCCACCGGCGCGGATCACGCCGACGCGGTCCTGTGGGCGGCGGGCGCTCCCACGATGGCGGTCCAGGAATATAACGACAGCTACCAGAAGATCAAATTCGTGCCACTCGACGACTGGCAGTCGGCGATCCAGCGGGACTGGTACTCCCAGTACCTCGATGTCGGAGCCAACGTCTTCACAAGGGCCGCTATCGAGCCGGGTGACTACAACCTCATCCCGTCCCAGCCGACAGCGACCCTCGCGGTGCCGAACGGCATCGTCGCCAGTAGGTACGCCGATCCCGCGCTGGTCGAGTTCGCCGCCTGGATGATGGACGAGCACTCCRCCGAGTTCAAGGCCACCCTGTGGGCCACTCATCAGGCGCAGGCGCAGGCGCGCCGCCTCGGTTTCGCGACTCCCGGCTCCTTCATCGCGACCAACATCTGCCGGTACGTCCCGCTACATCCGGCGGCGGAGAGATACTATACACATGCGCTCGGTTATCCGACGGGATGCCCGGCCCCGACCCCCTGACCTCCGGTTCACTTGTTGACCCATCAAGAGGGTGGCCCGTAGCGTCGATCCGGGCAGGCGCCAGGCAACGGGCAGGGCGGTACCGGGCAGGGCGACGGTCGATCCGCCGTCATTGTGATGGTTGTGACGAGGGAGAACCCATGGAGAACGCAGTCATCGTCGATGGGGTACRCACGGCGTCGGGACGGGGCAAGCCGGGTGGGGCGCTGTCCGAGACCCATCCGGTGGAGCTGCTGGCCACCGTGCTGARGGC
Source organism: Frankia sp. KB5 (assembly GCF_002099325.1). Lineage (NCBI taxonomy): Bacteria > Bacillati > Actinomycetota > Actinomycetes > Frankiales > Frankiaceae > Frankia > Frankia sp. KB5. The sequence goes on from NZ_MRUJ01000093.1 coordinate 954, forward strand.
ACTGATCGCCCGTAACGACCTTGATCCGGCGCTGGTCGACGACGTCATCGCCGGGTGTGTTGACCAGGCCGGCGAGCAGGCCGTCAACATCGGGCGCACCGCGGTGCTGTCGGCCGGGTTCCCCGAGTCGGTGCCGGCCACCACGATCGACCGCCAGTGCGGCTCGAGYCAGCAGGCCGCCCATTTCGCCGCGCAGGGGGTGCTCGCCGGCGCCTACGACATCGTCATCGCCGCCGGGGTGGAGTCGATGAGCCGGGTGCCGATGGGCTCCACCACTTTCGGCAAGGACCCCAACGGCCCGAGCCTGCACGCCCGCTACCCGGAGGGCCTGGCCCACCAGGGCATCGGCGCGGAGCTCGTCAGCGCCCGATGGAAGATCAACCGGGAGGACCTGGACATCTTCTCCGCGCGGTCGCACCAGCTCGCGGCGGCCTCCGTCGCGGCGGGGGACTTCGCCGGGGAGATCGTCCCGGTCGAGATCACCCTTCCGGACGGCACGACAGCCCAGCACACCGTGGACGAGACGGTCCGAGCGACCACGACCGTCGAGACGCTGGCGAAGCTCAAGCCGTCCTTCTACACCGAGGCGTACGCCGCCCGCTTCCCGGAGATCACCTGGAACATCACCCCGGGTAACTCCTCCCCGCTGACCGACGGCGCCTCGGCCGTCCTGATCATGAGCGAGACCAGGGCGAACAAGCTCGGCCTGCGGCCACGGGCCCGGTTCCACACGTTCGCGCTCGCCGGGGACGACCCGTTGCTCATGCTGACCGCGCCGATCCCGGCAACCCGCAAGGCGCTCAAGCGCGCCGGTCTGAGCATCGACGACATCGACGCCTTCGAGGTCAACGAGGCGTTCGCGCCCGTGCCGCTCATGTGGGCCCGCGACACCGGTGCCGACCCGGCGAAGCTCAACCCGCGCGGGGGCGCCATCGCGCTGGGCCACCCGCTGGGCGGATCGGGCACCCGCCTGCTCACCACGATGCTCAACTACCTGGAGGCCACCGGCGGCCGTTACGGCCTGCAGACGATGTGCGAGGGCGGCGGCATGGCCAACGCCACCATCATCGAACGGCTCTGACCTCCACCGGCCGACCTCCACCGGCCGATCCGCCGGTATCGGCCTAGCCGGTATCGGTCCACTGGTCCGCGCCCGGTGCACCGTGGGAGCCGGCCCTCACGCCGTGAACGCGGCCACGGTGAGCTGCCGCACGGCGGGATCCCGGCATGCCTGCGTGTCCGGGCCGCTCAGCCGCAGCGCCTCGGTGTTCCCCGGCGGGTACACGCGCAGCGCGGCGACCGGCGCGGTCCCCGAGGGAGGCGTGCAGCTTTCCGCCACGCCGAGATGCAGGATGCGCAGGACCGCCGTCGCGGCACCCCCGGGCACGAGCCGCACCGGCGCACCCGCCGGCCCCGTGTGCTCCGCCGCCGCGCCCACCTGCCGGCCGGCCGCGTCCACGAACGACACGCCGGGGAATCCGCGTACCACGCAGGGGCTGTGACCGATGTTGGTCAGGACCAGCCGTTCGTAGTCGCTGCCCGCGGTTCCCTGGCGGTCGACGCTGCTCAGAGCGAGTTGAGCGGTCCGGCACCGGGCCGCCACGGACGTCGCCGGAGCCGCCACCGCGGTGGCGGTACCCCCGCCGCCCGGGCCCGCGCCGCATCCGGCGACGAAGATCGACGTCGCGGCCAGGGCGAGTACCGCCGGAAGAGCCCTCCCACGAGACCTGTGCATGACGACCTCCTCGTCGCGCGGCGAGCCGGCTTGCCGGCAAGCCACCCGGTGATGTCACCTACTCCCTTCCCACTGCTACCCTCCGTGACACCGTCGGAGATCCGTCATACCGGGCTCCAGCGCTCTTGTTCTCATCGGCGCGTCCGGTTCCTCACCATCGCGTCCGGCCCACGCCCGCCGATCGACCTTTCTCCAGTACCGGGCCTGCCGGGCCACGGCACCGGACTGGCTGACTGGCTGGCCGGCCGGCCCACACAGTGATCTTCTACCGAGGCCCACTCGGGGTCTGGACCGTGCGCCAACCAGAGGTCATCGTGAAACGGACGGGCTATGAAGCGYGTTGTTGCCGCGTGACGGGGTAGGCCCGCGGGCCGGGTCGTCCCGCACCGACCGGAAGGGATCATGAAAGTCTCCGAAGACGCCGGATGTAGTTCCGGCCGACCCACGCGCGAAGAAGCGCCCGCGGGGGTCGACCGATGATCGAGGCGCTTCTGTTGGTACTCAGCCTGGTGCTCGTGGCCGCCTGCGGCGTTTTCGTCGCGGCCGAGTTCGCTTTCGTCACGGTGGACCGGCCCTCGGTGGAGCGGGCCGCCGAACGCGGTGATCGGGGCGCCCGCGGGGTGCTCACCGCGCTGCGCGGTCTGTCCACCCAGCTGTCCGGCGCCCAGCTCGGGATCACCGTCACCAACCTGATGATCGGTTTTCTGGCGGAGCCCGCCATCGCACGGCTGCTCGAGGGGCCGATCACCTCGCTCGGCGCCTCGGACGGGCTCGCCCGGGCGGCGTCGGTGGCGATCGCTCTGGTCCTCGCGACGGGCCTGACGATGGTGTACGGCGAGCTGCTCCCGAAGAACCTGGCGATCGCCCATCCCCTCGGCACCGCGTTGGCGGTGCAGGCTCCCCAGCGTGCCTTCACGAAGGCCACCGGCCTGCTGATCCGCTCGCTGAACATCACGGCGAACGCGGTGCTGCACCGCCTCGGCATCTCGCCACGCGAGGAGCTGGCCTCGGCCCGTTCGGCTCAGGAGCTGTTCTCCCTCGTCGGGCGGTCCGCCGAGCACGGCACCCTCTCCCACGAGACGGCGACGCTGGTGCAGCGCTCCCTGCTGTTCGGTGACCGGACCGCCGAGGACGTCATGACACCCCGGATGCGCATGCGCACCATCCACGCCGACGAACCGGTCAGCGAGGTCATCACCCTCACCCGGCGCACCGGGCACTCCCGCTTCCCGGTACTCGGCACGGACAGCGACGACGTCGTGGGCCTCATCCACGTGAAGAACGCGGTCGCCGTCCCCGAAGACGCCCGGGACCATACCCCGGTACGCGACGTGATGGTCCCGCCGGTGACCGTGCCCTCGACGATCCTGCTCGACCCCCTGCTGGAGACACTGCGTGCCGGCGGCATGCAGATAGCGATCGTGGTTGACGAGTTCGGCGGCACCGACGGGCTGGTCACCGCCGAGGACCTCATCGAGGAGATCGTCGGCGACGTCGTCGACGAACACGACCGGGTCAGCCCGCGCGCCCTGCGCCGGCGGGACGGCAGCTGGCTGCTCTCCGGCCTGCTGCGCCCGGAGGAGGCCCGCAACGTCACGGGGATCGACATCCCCGCGGACGACACCTACCAGACCCTGGGCGGTCTGATGGCCCGGGCGCTGGGACGCATCCCCCGGGCGGGCGACACGGCGGCCGTGGAGGGCGTGCGGTACACCGTCGAGCGGATGGACGGCCGGCGGGTCGACCGGATCCGTCTGGGCCCGATCGCACCGACGGACGCCACGCCGGAGACGGATGCGGATCCACCGGTCGCGGACCCCGCGGATCGCCGCCCCGGCGCAGACCCGGCAGACCCCGCAGACCCGGCAGACCCGGCAGACCCGGCAGACCCGGCCGCCGAGGGGGCCGAGGGGGCCGAGGAGGCCGAGACCGCCTCGGCCGGAAGGGCGGGGTGGGGATGACCGACCTGCTGGCGATCGTCGCCACCGTCGTCCTGCTGGCGCTGAACGCGCTGTTCGTCGGGGCCGAGTTCGCGCTGATCTCGGCCCGGCGGTCGAACTTGGAGCCGATGGCCGAGGCGGGCTCACGACTGGCAAAGATCACCCTTGGGGCGATGGAGAACGTCTCGTTGATGCTCGCCGGGGCGCAGCTTGGCGTCACCGTCTGCACCCTGGGCCTCGGCGCTCTCGGGGAACCGGCGGTCGCGCATCTGCTCCGCGGGCCGTTCGAGGCGGCCGGGATGCCCTCCGCCCTGCTGCACCCGGTGGCCTTCGCCATCGCGCTGGGCCTGGTGACCTTCCTGCACGTGGTCGTCGGCGAGATGGTCCCGAAGAACATCGCGCTGGCGATGCCGGAGCGTGCGGTCCTGCTGCTCGCCCCGCTCCTGGTCGGAGTCGTCCGAGGCGGCAAGCCGGTCATCGCGCTGCTCAACACGATCGCGGCCGTGTCGTTGCGGCTCGTCGGTGTCGAACCGAAGGACGAGATCGCGAGCGTCTTCACCCGCGACGAGGTCGCCGGACTCATCGAGGAGTCGCATCGGGAGGGTCTGCTCGCCGAGGACGAGCACGACCTGCTGACCGGGGCGCTGTCGTTCGAGGAACGCACCGCGCGTGCCGTCCTGCTCCCGCCGGACGGGCTGGTCACCGTGTCCCCGGCGGTCACTCCCCGGCAGGTCGAACAGCTCGCCGCGCGCACCGGATTCACCCGCTTCCCGGTGCGGGACCCCGAGGGCGGGCTGATCGGCTACCTGCACCTCAAGGACGTGCTGGAGACCCGGCCGGAGCGGCGGTCCAGCTCGGTCGCGGCCAAGTGGATCCGGYCGCTGGCCCGGGTCGGCGCCGACGACAACCTGCGGACGGCACTGGCGACAATGCAGCACTCCGGCGCGCATCTGGCCAGGGTCACCGACGCCGACGGTACGGTCCTCGGGCTCGTCGCGCTGGAGGACATCCTGGAGGAGCTGGTCGGGGAGATCCGCGACGACGCCGTTCGCACGGCCGTGGTCCCCACCCACCAGCCCGCCTGAACCGTCCGGTCCCGTATCTCCCGTATCTCCCCGGCTACCTTGCCTATCCAGGCCTATCCAGAGGCTTTTGTGCCTGATTTATCCCTCTGGATAGGCAAGGTGGGGATCAGCGGCGGGGGTCCCGGGCGAYGATGACCGCCATCGACGGCGCCCACCAGTAGCTGCAGTCCGCCGGCGGCTGCAGGCCGTCAACGACGCGCACGCTGAAGGTGCGGAAGTAGCGGAGCAGGGCCCGCTGATGCCGCCGGGACACCGAGTCGATCTCGTTCGAGTAGTAGGTGAACGAACCGCCGTCGGCCAGGTGGTCGGCGGCGTGCGCGAAGAAGTGCTCGGCGAAGGTGGAACTGCGCACGAAGTACTCGTCGACCTCGGTCTCGTCAAGGGGGTAGGTGTCAAAGAGGATGCCGTCGAACCGGCCGAGGCCGGGCATGGTCTCCTGCCAACGCCCGGTGACGATCTCCACCCCGCGGCGCCCCGCGGGGCGGGCCCACTGCTCGGCGACGCGCACCGTGGCCGGGTTCGCCTCGATGATCGTGTGCCGGGCCGGACCGATCTCCTGGACGAACCCGGCGGACAGGCCCAGGCCGAACCCGACCTCGAGGACGGTACCGCCCGGCCGGGTCACCTCGGCGGCCAGCGCCCGCATCAACGGCGCCTCCCAGGTCTGCATCACCTCCTGGCCGGAGACGAGCAGCGTGCCGTCGACCACCGCGGGGACCGCCGCGTCGATGGCTGTGTCGATCGTCGGACGAGGCGCCCCGGCCACCATCGTGCCGGCCGTCTCATCCAGCGCGCTGAGATCGGCGACGAACTCGTCAAGGGCCCGGTCGAGCAGCAACCGCCGTGGCTCCTCGGAGACCGGGGCGAGCAGGGAGCGCGAGGTCGGGGTCAGTGTCACGTCGAACTTCGCCGCACGGCGGAGCACAGGACCTCCCAGATCATGCATCTTTGCCGGTATTGCGCTATGTTCCATCCATACTGGTTCTGTCCATACTGCGATCTTCCATCCCTTACTGCGATACTCGGCCTGTGCACCCGCACCCGTCCAGGCATCCGCCATATCTGAGAGGGTCGCCGGTCTCGGCGCACCTTGGGAGCGGGGCACGGTGACGGGGACGACGCCACCTCCGCTGCCCGGCGACGCCGTGCGCCCGCTTCAGCTGACCGATCCGCGGCGGCTCGGGGTCTACCAGGTGATCGGCCGGCTCGGGCAGGGCGGCATGGGCACCGTCTTCCTCGGCCGGGCACCCGACGGAAGCGCCGTCGCGATCAAGATGATCAGGCCGGAGCTCGCGCAACGGCCCGAATTCCGCGCCCGGTTTGCCCGCGAGGCCGAGAGTGCTCGTCGGGTCCGCCGGTTCACCACGGCCGCCGTGCTGGACGCTGATCCGTACGGGCCCCAGCCCTATCTCGTGACCGAGTTCGTCGAGGGTCCGACGCTGTCGAGGCGCGTCTCCGTACGGGGGCCGCTGCGGCCCGCCGATCTCGAACAGCTCGCGGTCAGCGTGACGACCGCCCTGAGCGCCATCCACGCGGCCGGGATCGTGCACCGCGACCTCACCCCCGGCAACGTCCTGCTGTCCCCGGTCGGCCCCAAGGTGATCGACTTCGGCCTGGCCCGCGAGTTCAACGCGGACACCGACCTGAGCCACAACGTCCGGCACGCCATCGGTACGCCCGGTTACATGTCCCCGGAGCAGATCCTCGACGCACCGATCACCTCGGCGGTCGACATCTTCGCCTGGGGCGCCGTCATAATCTTCGCCGCCACCGGGCACGCGCCGTTCGGCACCGGTCGCATCGACGCCATTCTCTACCGCATCGTCAACGAGCCGCCGCGGCTCGACGGAGTTGGCGGCGAGTTGCGCAACCTCGTCGAGATCGCGATGGCGAAGGACCCGGCGGCCCGGCCGAGCGCGGAGGAGCTGCGGACGGCGCTGATCGGCGGGGGTACCCTCCCCGCACGCCCGGAGCCCGGCTCCATACCGTCCGGACCGCCCGGCGCCGGGCCCACCGGACGTGCCCGCCGCTGGGCTCGGCGCCGGCCGTCAGGCGCCGCGGGGTCGGCGCCCAGGTCGGAGCCGCCGCCCCGCGGCACGGGCAGCACCGGCAGCACCGGCAGCACCGGCGGTACCGCCGCGAACGTGGCGGACATGCCCGTCACCCAGCTGTCCCCGCCGCCTGTCGCCTCGCCGCCGCCGATCCCAGCCCGGACCCCGCCGCCGATACCGGCCCGGACCTCCCCGCCGCGTGGACAGCCCGGGTCGGTACCCCCGCATCCAGCAGGAACCCCACACCCGCCGGCACCCAGCCCATCACCACCGGCCCCATCACCACCGGCCCCATCCAGGCTGCGGTGGTCTCGGACGGCACTGCTCGTCGCCGGACTCGCCATCGCGATCACCGCCGCAACGGTGCTGATCATCGTGCCGCGCGGCGGTGGCCCGTCGCCGGTGTCGGCGGCCGACCGCGCGTCCATCTCGTCGCGCCTGGCCGCGGACGCGGCGGCCCAGCGGGCCCGGCAACCGGACCTGGCCGGCCGGCTGAGCCTCGCGGCCTACCGGATCGCCCCGACGGAGGCCGCGCGCGCGGCCGTCCTCGCGTCCTTCGCCCAGTCCACCGCCGCGCGGATCCCCGCCGGCCCCGCGGCCTTCTCCGACATCGCGCTCAGCCCGGACGGCACGACCCTCGCCGGCACCGACGACACCGGCAGCCTCCACCTCTGGAAGGTCGACGCTGCCGGCCGGCCCACCGCCACCACCGGGGGCTCCGCGAACGACCATGCGCACGGCGTCGTGTTCGACCGCTCGGGCACCCGACTCGCGACGGGTGGGGAGACCGACGCCGGCCGGCTATGGGACATCGCCGATCCGGCGCGCCCCCGGCCGCTCAGCACGCTCGACCCCCAGGCCACGCCGGTCCATCGGCTCGCGTTGTCGAGCAGCGCGCATCTGCTCGTCACCGCCGGCGAGGACTGGTCGGTGGGGCTGTGGGACGTCGCCGACCCGGCGCGGCCCGTCTCGATCCAGTTGCTGATCGGCCGCGCCGGGCCGGTGACGGATGTGGCACTGCGGCCGGACGGCGCCGTCCTCGCCATCGCCGGCGCCGGCGGCCCCGTGCAACTGTGGAACGTCCGCGACCCCCGCAGGCCCGTCCAGACGGCCTCGGTGCCCGGCCACACCGGTGCGGTGAACACCGTCGCGTTCAGTCCGGACGGACGGCGGCTGGCCACCGGCGGCGACGACCGGATCCTGCAGGTCTCCGACGTCGGCGATCCCGACCATCCGCGGGTCCTGCGCCGGCTGTCCGGCCACACCGCCCCCGTCGCCGCCGTCGCCTTCACCACCGACGATCATCTGGTGAGCGCGGACGGCGGTGGCGCGGTCGCCTACTGGGACCTCTCCGCCCCCACACCCCCGATGACCCCCCTGGGCGTCCTGGACGCACCCGCCCGGGCGGTGGCCGGGACCGGCACCGAGACCGTCGCGCTGACCACCGACAAGGGGTCGGTCCTCCTCGGGACGCTCGACCCGGCCAGGCTGCGCCGGCTGRCCTGCGCCAAGCCGGGCGCGGCCCTGAGCCCGGCCGAATGGAGCCGGCTCGTTCCCCGCCTCCCCTACACCGACTCCTGCTCCGGTTAGGACCGCTCCCCGGTCCGGTTAAGGCCCGTTCTCCCGCTCCGGTGCGGACCGCTCCCCGGCGCCGTCCGGCACGTCACGCCCCGGGGCCCGGCGACGCCGACAGCCGAGCTCACCCGCACGCCCGGTCCTCACCCGCGGCCGCTCGCCGGTGACCGCCCCCGCACGCGGGGGCGGTCGGGGGCGGGGGCGGCTAGGCCGGTACGGGTCCCACGCCGGCCGTCAGGCTCGCGAGCTTGGCGACGTTCTCCCCGACCGTGTCGTCGTTGCGGGGGACGTAGTGCGCGTCGAAGGCGATCTTCCGGCCGTTCGCCAGGTAGTAGCGCAGGAAGGCGGCGGTCGCTGGCCGGCGCAGGGCGTCCGTGCGGGCGTAGACGAACAGCGGCTTGCACAGCGGCAGGTAGAGGCCGGTACCGACCGACACGGCGTTCGGCGCGACGCACCCGTCACCATTGTTGATTTCGACACCGCGCAGCTTGGTGCCGAAGGTCTCGTAGGTGGGGAAGTCGAGGTAGCCGATGGCCGAGCGGTCGGCGGCCACGTCGTTGGCGACCCCGCTGAGATCGGTCTGCCGGTAGTCGCGGGACCGGTCACTGGCGTCACTGATCGTGGCGTTGAACACCTGCGCCTGCACGGAGCCGCGCGGCGGCCCGACAAACGTGATCGGCTCGTCCGGGAACGACGGGTCGATCTGGCTCCACCGGGTGACGGCGGAACCGGCCCCCCACACCTGCTTGACCTGCTGCAGGGTCAGACAGTGCAGCCAGGTGTTCCGCGGGTTGACCACGATCGGCAGGGTGTGGTGCGCCACCTCGAACCCGACGACCTTCTTCTCGCAGTCGGGGTTCTTGATGAACCCGGGATTGAGTTCGAACGAGGCGTCGGCGATGTCGGCCTTGCCGCTGCACAGCGCGGCGAAACCGTCCTCGGTCGTCGTGGACTCGATGCTGACGGTGACGTTGCGCTGGACCTGACGAAATTCGTTATAGGCGGTCTCGGTAATCGGGGCGACCTCCGAGGATCCCGCCACCCGGACGAGGTTCGCGGCGGAGGCGGGTGGCCCGGTCGGGCYGGTGGCGGATGGGGCCGGCGACGCGGTGACCGCCGGGGCGGCCACCGCATCCGCCCCGGAGCCCGCCCCGGAGTCACGGCCGGTCAGCACCACGGCGAAGGTCGTCCCGAGAGCCAGGAAGAGGACCACGACAATGGCGGCGACGACCGCGGCCCGCCGGGAGCCGAAGATTCCCCGGCCGTCCCCGGCGGAGGCACCGTGCGGGCCGCCCACACCGCCCGTCGAGAAGTCCGAGGGCAGGTCGAGCTTCCCCGGCGGCCCGAGCAGAACGTGGTCCCGATCGGCGCCCACCGTCATGAGGCCGGGTGGGATCCGGTGACCGGACGTGTCGGACGGGCCCGGCCCGCCGACGACGATCCCCGGCGGCGGGGAATCCGCCGCGCCACCCGAGGAGATCATCGTGTCGTCCCCGGCGCCCAAGCCGTGCGGCGCGGAGCCGTCCGGGCCGCTGAGCACCGTCGCCGCGGCCGTCACGCCGTCCGCCTCCGGCACGCCTCGGATCCCGGCCGGACCCGCCGCGCCCGCGAACCCCCTCGGCCCGGACAGCCCCCTCGGCCCGGACAGGAAGGGCGGCCGCGAGACCAGGTCCGCGGCGTCCGGCGGCCGGATCACCGCGGTGACGTCGGAGGGTTCCTGAGCAGAGGGTTCCTGGGCGTCACCGACCTCGCCCGACGCGCCGAAACCGCCGGCGGTCACCGCCCCGACGGCTCCAAAGGCCGCGGGCGCACCCGGAACACCCGGAACACCCGGAACACCCGGAACACCCGGTGCACTCCCGGCGCCGACGGCGCCGAACCGGTCAGCGAGGTCGGCGGCGAGCAGTGCCGCGCCCATCGCCACATCCGCGTCCGAACCGTGGTCGATCCGGCCGATCCCGCTGAAGGTCTCCCGCAGCCGGCGGGCCACCAGCGGAAGGTGGGAGATCCCGCCGGACAACAGGATCCGGGACAGCTCGGCGGAGGTCACCGGCACCGAGCGGAGCGCCCGGCGAAAGGTCATGATTGTGTCATCGACAATCGGGCCGATGAGGGTCTCCAGCTCCGCCCGGCTCAGCGTGACGAAGGTATCGGCTCCGGGAAGGGAGACCGGAACGTCAACCTCGTCCTCACCGGAAAGGATCTCCTTCGCCTGCGCGCATTCCCGCCGCAGCCTGCCGAGCGCGGTCCGGATCATCGGGTCGGAACGGTCGAGCGCCGCACGCTCGACACCCGCGCCGGTCAGCACCCGGTCGACCAGGAGCTCGTCGAGCTCGAGGCCGGCGCCGTGGCGCAGACCCGCGGCCAAGCCGAGCAGCTGGAACCCGAACGGCGAGAAGGACAGGATCCCCGTGTCGAGGAAGCCGGCGCCGAAGTCGTACCATCCGACCAACTCGACGGTCTGGGTCGAGGAGCCGTGAGACAGCAGGGTTCCGATCGCGTCGGCGGCCGGGAACGCCGCGACGGGCACCGTGACATCGGAGAGCTGGCTCACGGCGTCCGCGAACACCTCGCGCCGGGCCGCCGACCAGAACGTCGGGAACGTCACGACGACCTGGTCCGGTTCCGACCCGAGCTGCTCGGTGGCGGCCGTGACGAGGTAGGACACCAACCGGGCAATCAGCCCCTCCCGGCTGTAGGCGGCACCCCCGAGCAGAACGGGACCGCTGTCCCCGAGCGGGCGCAGGAGGTCGGTTGCGGCACGCTCGGGGTCGACCAGCGACCGGCGGTCCGCCGAGCGCGCGAACTGCAGGCCACCGGCCGGGGCGGCGTAGATCACCGACGGCAGGCGACGCTGACCGCTCAGTTCGAGCACGCGGGGCCAGCCTCCGTCCGCCACCCCGACGATCGTGTTCGCGGACCCGAGGTCGATACCCAGCTGATAGCTCACCGCGTCTCCCGAAACCCACGCGATCATCACGGCGACCGGAGCCACGGTACTCCGCTCGGCCGCCGGAGATCCTTCCACTCCCGTTACCACGATCATCGTAGACGTTTGACCAGGCAATATTTGTGTCCGGGAGCGGACAAAATATTTCCGGCTCCCGTTGAGCCGGTGAGCAGGTCCCTGAGTTGCCGAATGGTGCCGGACGGTGCCGAATGGTGCCGAGCCCCGGCCCGACCGGCCTGCCGTGGGCGGAACTGTGGAGGGTTAGGCACAGTCCAGCGGCCGTGGGCCGTTCCTAACCCTCCACACTTTTCCGTCGTGGCTTTCCGTCGCGGCTTTCCGCGGCGTCGGAGGGTGCCGCGGCCCGGCCCTCGTGGGCGGCCAGGCCATCATGCGCGGCGAGGATGGCGTCGGCGGCCAGGCTCGGGGGGAGGGTGCCGTCGCGGACCCGCCGTTCAAGGTCCGGAGTGATCTCGCGGACCCCCGGATCGGCCCGCAGGCCCGCGAGCAGCCGATCGTGGACCATCGCCCACATCCAGTCGACCTGCTGGCGGCGGCGGCGGGCGGCGAGTTCGCCGGAGGCGTCGAGGGTGTCCTGATGCTTGACGATCTGCGCCCAGACAGTGTCCAGCCCCGTCCGCTCCACCGCGCTGCACGTCAGCACCGGGGTGTTCCAGTCCCGGAGACCGGCGGGGCCCTGCAGCAGCCGCAGCGCGCCGGCGAGTTCCCGGGCGGCACGGCGGGCGTCGAGCTCGTGCGGCCCGTCGGCCTTGTTCACCGCGATGACGTCGGCGAGCTCCAGCACCCCCTTCTTGATGCCCTGGAGCTGATCCCCCGTGCGGGCCAGGGTCAGGAACAGGAAGGTGTCGACCATGTCGGCGACGGTCGTCTCCGACTGGCCGACGCCGACCGTCTCGACCAGGACAACGTCGTAGCCCGCCGCCTCCATGACGACCATCGCCTCGCGGGTCGCCTTGGCGACGCCACCGAGCGTCCCCGCGGTGGGCGAGGGCCGGATGAACGCCGCCGGATCGGTGGACAGCGCCGCCATCCGGGTCTTGTCCCCCAGGATGCTGCCGCCGGTACGCGTCGAGGAGGGGTCGACGGCGAGCACCGCCACCTGGTTTCCCTTCCCGGTGAGCATGGTGCCCAGCGCGTCGATGAACGTCGACTTGCCCACCCCGGGCACCCCGGTGATGCCGATCCGACGGGCCTTGCCCGCGTGCGGCAGCAACGTCACCAGCAGCTGCTGCGCGAGCTCCTGGTGGTCGGGCCTGGTGGACTCGACGAGGGTGATGGCCCGCGCGATCCAGGTCCGCGACGAGGCCAGCACCCCGTCGGCGTACTCACCCGGATCGATCGGTCGTCGGGTCACCATGCCGGATACCATGCCGGATCTGCCGTCACTCGGGGCGGGTCAGGCCGCGGGGTGAGCGGGGTGAGCGGGGTGACCGAGCTGGGCCGACAGGGTCGCGAGCAGGTCCAGCGCGGCGTCGGCGATGACCGTGCCGGGCGGGAAGATCGCGGCGGCGCCGGCGGCCCGCAGCTCGTCGAAGTCGCCGGGAGGGATGACCCCGCCGACCACGATGAGGATGTCGGGCCGATCGAGCGCGGCGAGCTCCTCGCGCAGCGCGGGCACCAGGGTGAGGTGGCCGGCGGCCAGCGAGTTGACGCCGATGATCTGGACGTCCGCCTCGACGGCCTGGCGGGCGACCTCGGCCGGGGTCTGGAACAGCGGGCCGACGTCCACGTCGAAGCCGAGGTCGGCGAACGCGGTGGCGATCACCTTCTGGCCGCGGTCGTGACCGTCCTGGCCCATCTTCGCGACCAGGATCCGGGGCCGGCGACCCTCGGCGCGTTCGAAGGCGGCGGCGGCCTCGCGGGCGGCGACGATGTTACCGGCGGGTCCCGCCTCGTCCCGGTACACCCCGGAAATGGTACGGATCTGGCCCGCGTGACGCCCGTAGACCTTCTCCAGCGCGTCGGAGATCTCCCCGACCGTCGCCTGAGCCCGGGCCGCGTCGACGGCGAGCGTCAGCAGGTTCTGCTCCAGCCCGGGGCCGCGGCGCCCGTCGCGGGCCGCGTCGGCCGCCGCGGTCAGGGCGTGCAGCGCCGCCTCCACCGCGGCCGGGTCACGGTCGGCGCGCAGCCGGCGCAGCTTCTCGATCTGCTCGGCGCGCACCGCCGAGTTGTCGACCTTGAGCACCTCGATGCCCTCGTCCGCGTCGACGCGGTACTTGTTCACTCCGATCAGCGGCTGGCGGCCGGAGTCGATGCGGGCCTGGGTGCGGGCGGCGGCCTCCTCGATACGCATCTTCGGGATCCCAGCGTCGATGGCCTGCGCCATGCCGCCCGAGGCCTCGACCTCGTCGATGTGCTCCCAGGCCCGGCGGGCCAGGTCGTGGGTGAGCCGCTCGACGTAGTAGCTGCCGCCCCACGGGTCGATCACCCGGGTGGTGCCGGACTCCTGCTGCAGCAGCAGCTGGGTGTTGCGGGCAATACGGGCCGAGAAGTCCGTCGGCAGGGCCAGCGCCTCGTCGAGGGCGTTGGTGTGCAGCGACTGGGTGTGCCCCTGGGTGGCGGCCATCGCCTCCACGCAGGTGCGCACCACGTTGTTGAACACGTCCTGGGCGGTCAGCGACCAACCCGAGGTCTGCGAGTGGGTCCGCAGCGACAGCGACTTGGCGCTCTTCGGGGTGAACTGGTTGACCAGCCGCGACCACAGCAGCCGGGCCGCGCGCAGCTTGGCGACCTCCATGAAGAAGTTCATGCCGATCGCCCAGAAGAACGACAGCCTTGGTGCGAACGCATCGATGTCCAGCCCCGCGCCCAGCCCTGCCCGGATGTACTCGACCCCGTCGGCCAGGGTGTAGGCGAGCTCCAGATCGGCCGTCGCCCCGGCCTCCTGCATGTGGTAGYCGGAGATCGAGATCGAGTTGAACCGCGGCATCCRCCGCGAGGTGAAGGAGAAGATGTCCGAGATGATCTGCATCGACGGCTGCGGYGGGTAGATGTAGGTGTTGCGGACCATGAACTCCTTGAGGATGTCGTTCTGGATGGTCCCGGCGAGCTGCCCCGGGGCCACCCCCTGCTCCTCGGCCGCGACGATGTAGAGCGCCAGCACCGGCAGCACGGCGCCGTTCATGGTCATCGACACGCTCATCTTGTCCAGCGGGATACCGTCGAACAGCTGGCGCATGTCGAGGATGGAGTCGATGGCGACGCCGGCCATGCCGACGTCGCCGGTGACCCGTGGGTGGTCGCTGTCGTAGCCGCGGTGGGTCGGCAGGTCGAAGGCGACCGACAGGCCCTTCTGCCCGGCGGCGAGGTTGCGCCGGTAGAAGGCGTTCGACGCGGCGGCGGTGGAGAACCCGGCGTACTGGCGGATGGTCCACGGCTGGGTGACGTACATCGCCGGGTATGGGCCGCGCAGGAAGGGCGCGATCCCCGGGTAGGTGCCCAGGAAGTCCAGGCCCGCGGTGTCGGCGGCGGTGTAGAGCGGCTTCACCGCGATGCCCTCGGGGGTATCCCAGGTCAGCGCGTCGGCGTCCTTGCCGGTCGCCGCCTCCAGGGCGGCCCGCCACTCACCCTCCGCCGTGTCCGCCCCGGCCGGCGTGGTGCCCAGCTCCACCGCGGAGAAGTCCGGGATCATCGTGGCACGTTGCGAGCTGTCCGTGGACATCAGGCCACCCCAACCTCGGCGAGCGCCGCCCGCAGCACGGCGACGGCGTCGCATCCAGTGAACACGTACCCGCCGATGCCCGCGGCGGCGTCGGTCCGCGCGCGCGCACCGGCCTGGCCCGCGAGCCACACCCGGCTCGCCCCGGCGGCCCGCAGCGCCTC
>NZ_MRUJ01000094.1:0-1536 GCF_002099325.1 Frankia sp. KB5
GGTAGACCTCGCGCAGCACCGCGCCGAGCCCGCCGATCGGCAGACCGGCGGGCCCCAGCCGCAGCCAGAGCGAGGTGGCGCCGTTCTCCAGATCGGCGAGGACCGCTTCGGCGGCGAGCGTGGCATCGGGGTTGTCATGCAGCGCGCGGACATCCCACCCGCCGGTGCCCGCGCCCTGCGCCCGCCCACCCCGCACGAACGGGGCGAACCCCGGCAGGCCCACCCCGCCGGCGGGGGTGTTCTCGGCGGTGTAGAGCGGACGGATCCGCAGACCGTCGTAGGTCCGCGTGGCCAACAGCTCCTCGACCTCGCCGGGAGTAGTCGCCTCGGTCGCCACGCCGGACTTGCGCAGCACCTGCAGGACGAGCGTCTGCCAATCGGCGCGCGTCGCCTCCGGAAAGTCTGCGGCCAGCGACAACCCGGCCGATGGAACGCTCATGTTCCGGATCGTAGGCCCGGGGGACCCAGGCGGCCTGGAATGTACTTCCCGTCACAACGCCTTGCGCGCGTTTCGCCGGATCGTGTCCCTGCTCACGATGCCCACAGCCGCTCAGCCACCGCGGCTGTGCCGGCGGCGGACGCCTCAGCGACCGCTCTGGACGCCTCGGCCCGCTCGGCCGCCCGCGCCGCCAGGACCCGGGTCACCGCCGAGACGACCCGCTCCGGATGCCAGGTCACGTCGGCCACGCTGAAGCGCAGCACCGTCCAGCGCAACGCGGCGAGGATGTTGCCGCGATGACGGTCCTGGTAGATCATCGCCGGCGGGCTGGTGGCCGAGAAGGTGTCCGCCTCCACGTCGAGTCGCTGCGCCGGCCAGGCGAGATCCAGCCGGGTGATGATCTGACCGGTCCCGTCCATGACCGGCCACTGCAATTCCACGGGCGCGAGCCCGTTGTCGGCCAGCAGCAGCCGCAGCCGGGTCTCCAGGGGGGTCTCGGCCCGGCCGTCGGCCAGCGACCACCAGTCGGTCGTCTGCCGGAAACCGCGCCGCCCCTCGGCGGCCGCCCGTGCCCCCGCCAGGCTCGGCACCAGGCCGCGGTGCAGGGCTGCGTCCAGGTGGGCGACCGCCACCTCACGCGACTGGGCGGCCAGCACGAGATCCGCCAGCGTCCGCTCCGGCGAGGTGAGTGGGATCCCACCCAACTCGACGCGCTGGTCGACGTCGAGATCGCTGAAGTGCAGCCGGATCCCGCGCGGCTGGGCCCGGGTCTGCCGAGCCGGAAGAAGAAGGTGCACGGGTTCGGCGGAGCTTTCCGGAACCTCGAGCGGAAAACCGTGGAGCCGGGCGGCGGTGATCCCGCAGACGACGGCTCGGGGACGCCCGATGAGCGCGGCCCTTACCCGTGCAGAAAATGGCGAGAAGAAGACCGGGAGAATCGGCGTTGTATTTTCACCGCCGACGACCGACGCCGCGTGTCCGGGGCCCGCGGTGATGGCACCATGGCGCTTTCTTCGTCGGCGCGCGACGTCGTTACGGACAAGTCCGGCGGATTCCTTCTCCCGGATTTCAGAATGCTCGGCGCGCCGCCGGTCCCC
>NZ_MRUJ01000095.1:0-23225 GCF_002099325.1 Frankia sp. KB5
CGAGAATCCATCAGGTAGCCCCGGTAATCCAGCGCCACAGGCCACCTGTGGATAACTCCTCACAGGAGGACGACGAACGTAGGGCCCAGCGGTAACCCAGCCGRCTGTCACCGGAACCATTTCCTCAAGCTGGCTTCGGAAGCGTAGCCGCTACCTGGCCGAGTTGCTTGCGCGAATGTACGATAACGACGGCGTGCACCGTCCGATAACGTAAGATAGTCCACGGACGGCCGGTTCGACGGACGGCCGGCTGGTCAGCCACGGATCAGCAACGCGATCGCCACGGTCGCACCGAGCGTGATGACCACGCCACGTAGAACGTTCGGTCGTAGCCGGCGGGCCACCCGGGCACCGATCGTCCCACCGAGCAGGGATGCGACCACGAGGATGCCGGCGAACCCCCACGAGGCCTTCGCGGTGACCAGGAAGACCGCCACTCCCACCGCGTTGGCCCCGAACGCGAGCAGCGTCTTCAGCGCGTTGGTGCGCTGCAGGTCGTCGGTGAGCAGAATGCCCAGCACCCCAAGGAGCAGCACCCCGAGCCCCGCGCCGAAATACGATCCGTAGGCTCCCGCGACGAAGATCCCGAGCCGAGTCGGCCAGGTCACCCGGTCGGAGGCGAGCGAACCGGAGGCGGGCGACAGCAATGCGGCCGCGGGCGAACCGGATGGCCCGGATGGCGCCGACTCCGGCGGCCCGCCACCCGCCGCCGTGCTGGCTCTCCGGCGTGCCACCACGGCCGCGAGCCGGGACTGAGCCGCCAGAAGCAGACAGGAGACCAGCACCAGGTACGGAACCAGCGCCCGGAAGCTGTCGGAGGGCGTGGCCAGCAGCACAACGGCGCCGGCCAGACCGCCGAGYAGAGCCGGCGGTCCCAGGGCACGCAGCCGGACGGCCTGCCCGGCAAGCTCGCGGCGGTAGCCCAGCGCCCCACCGGCGTACCCGGTGACCAGCCCCACCGATGAGGTGATGTTGGCGGTCAGCGCCGGCAGACCGGTGGCGAGCAGCGCCGGGAAGGCGATCAGGGTCCCGCCGCCCGCGATCGTGTTCACCGCGCCCGCGAGCAGACCCGCCCCGCCCGCGAGCAGGGCATCGGCTGGTCCCACGTGTCCTCTATGCCGATGGAAGGAAGGGTGACGGGGTGACGGGGTGACGGGTTCGGCGCAGTGCGGCCGGTCCGGCTCAGAGGTCGAACTCCTCCGGGTTGATGCCGACCGCGAAGCACGCCTCCCGCACGACGGCCTRCTCCGTCTTGTCGAAGTTGCCATCGGCCCCGCCGATGACGATCCCGATCTGGATGACCGCCCTGGCCTCCGCCGGCTTCTTCTTCGTCTTCCCGATCTCCTGGAGGATGGAGACCTTGCCGAACTCGAAATCGGCCTGCAGCTTGCCGACATAGTCGTTGAAGCGACGCTGGAGATCATCCGCGGGAAAGTTGTTGAGCACGTCGTTGGAGATGATCAGTGCGGCGACCCGCTGCCGCTCGGCCGGGTCGATGGTCCCGTCCGCCGCGGCGACCAATGCGCACATCGCCATGCTGGCATCGCGGAAGGCACCGCTCTTCAGGTCGTTTTTCTTGGCGTTCAGCTGGCCCTGCATCGTCTGGGCGGACTGACGCAGCTGGTTCCAGATCGGCACCTGGGCTCCCTCGCACGGTGACGTATCACTAGATGGTTCCTCGCAGGTCAACGCATGACCGCCCGGACATGCTCCCACCGGCTGGCCGAGGGTCAGGAACCGGCACCGCCGCGAACGCGGTTGAGCCGGTCCACCGCCGCCTGCGCGTCACCGATCGTGGCGAAGTCGACCGCGACGAACGTCGGGATCCGCCCGCGCTCCTGGCGACAACGCTGTGCCCGGGTAAACACGGTCTCGGCGGCGTTCGCGCCGAGGGCGGCACGGCGGCTGGGCGCGGCGGCGGTGAGCCAGTGGTTCATCAGGAGCAGCGAGGCACCGTCCACGCCCCGGTTGCGGGCGCAGGTTCGCAGATCCTCGGGTTTCTTCGCATCGAACGGAGTGTCCTCGGCATACCGGTAGAAGCTGCGCAGGAACGTGCCCGGCAGGTCCTGCCGCTCGGTGAAGACCACCAGGCGTCGGCCCGAGGCGACCATCTCGCGCAGGGTCGGCCATCGGCCATGCGGATCCTCCGGCGGCGTCGTCACCATCCCCGCGAGGCCCGCGGCCGCCACGCCGCCGGCGATCTCGCTCGCCGGCACCTCATTATCCTGGATGATCAGCGTCACGACCTCGGTGGGATTACGGTTCATCCAGTCCCGGACCCGAGTCAGCTCCGCCACGAAGTCGAGGGAGCCGAGCTGGCACAGGTCATGGCACAGCCAGGTGCCGGGGCGTTCCGACCGGGCGCCTCGCGTCAGCGGGGCGAGCGCGTCGCGGGTCGCGGGCGGCAGGGTCTGCAGATAGGCGTCGACCTGGGTCGGCGATGTCCAGTGGTGCACGTCGAGCAGCAGGGCGCGCACCCCCAGGTCGAGCTGGTGCGTGATCGCCGGGTCCTGGGCAGGCCCGAGAAACCGGTCCTCGCTGGTGGCCATCGCGTTGTGGGTGGCCAGGTAGCTCACCTGGTCATAGCGCCGGTCGCACAGCGCCTGCTGGCTGTTGCAGAGCTTGCGGGCCTCGGCGGCGGCGCCCGGGAAGGCCGTCCAGGTCACGATGATCATCAGGGGCGCCGCGAGGGCGAACGCCGTGGCGACCCGGCGCCGCCGGCCGGTCCGGTTCCACCGGGCGGACACCGCGACGAGCCGCGACAATCCGTAGCCGACCAGGCCGGCCACCAGCGTCCAGGCCACGATCCGCAGGAAGTCGCTCTCGAGCGTGCCGTAGGCGCGCGAGGAGAAGTCGACCAGCACTGCGCCGGCTCCCGGCGGCAGGGGCGACGACGACCTGTCCAGCGAGGTCAGCGGATTCGGCAGCGCGATGCGCAGGACGACGCCGAGCAGCCCCGCACCAACGCCGGCGAGGACCACCGCACCGGTCGCGGCCCGGACCCGGGACACCCCCCGCCGCCCGGCCAGCACGACGATGCTGACCATGGCCGCCGTCATGATCAGGGCGAGCAGGAGGGAGACCCACACCAGGGTCGCGGCGACGTCGTGCAGCCGGTCGATCGCGACGATCATCGGCCGGTCACGCAGATCCGACAGACGGACCCCGAGATCGAGGGTGGATCCGTGGAGATACACCTGGAGCCGGCCGATGGCCGTCTCGTCGCCCCGGAAGACCTCCGGACCGACCAGCGCCAGCGCTCCGGCGATGTTGCCCGACCTCAGCAGGGCGCGCAGCGGAGCCTCGATGCGCGCCCGGGTGTCGGCGTCCACCCGGTCCAGCACCACGGGCAGGACGCGGTCGGTGTCCTGCGGGGAGAGCTCGATCGTGGGCAGGGACTTCGGCGGGCGCCCGGCGGCGATGTCGTCGAGCGCGGTGACGACACCGTGGGTGAACTCCTGCACGGTGGTGACCTGGTAGCTGGTGCCGGCGCCCAGTTCACCGGCGACGTACCGGTTGGCCAGGCCCGAGATGTTGTCGAAGATCGGCCGGAGATCGACGGCGAGTTCGACGTCGTCCGTGTCGGCCCGCAGGTAGGCGACGATCCGGTTGATCTGCTCGTCGGTCATCGCCTGGATCGTCGACGGGGGCAGCACCGTGCGCAGGTTCGCGGTGACGAGGGAGCTGTCGATCGGGAGGCCGGCCAGCAACGTGTCGACCGCGGGATCGGGCAGTACCTGGGTGTAGACGCGGTCGAAGGCGTCGGCCCGGTTCAGCGACTGCGAATAGAAGGCCGGGTTCAGCACGGTCCGCCACGCGGTGATGACGACGACCAGCGGCAGCCAGCAGAGCACGACGAGGGCGACGAGGGCGACGTGCGCGAGGCGCCCCCGCTCCCCTCCTCGGCGACCCATGGCCTACCGACAGACAGGCAGACCCGGATGGGCCCGCAGACCCGGATGGGCGACGTCCGCCAGCATCTCCTCGATGCGGGCCGCAACCTCGTCCGGGCTGCCGGAACCGTCCACCGTGCGCAGTAGGCCACCCCGCTGGTAGTAGCGGCGCAGTGGTGCGGTCTCCTGCTCGAAGACCTTCAACCGGCGACGGGCGGTGTCCTCCGCGTCGTCAACCCGGTCCTCGGTGCGGGACCGGCGCCGGATGCGGTCGAGCACCTCGTCGACGTCGACGTCGAGGTCGACGACCGCGTCGAGCGGGCCGCGGGTCGCCACGAGCATCCGGTCCAACGCCTCGGCCTGGGGGTAGGTCCGGGGGAACCCGTCGAACAGGAACCCCACCGCACAGTCGACGCCGCTCTCGAGCCGGTCGGCGACGATGTCGAGCACGATCTCGTCGGGGACCAGCTCGCCCGCGCGGACGTAGCGCTCCGCGCGACGGCCCAGCGGCGTACCCGCGGCAATCTGCCGGTCGAACAGCCGGCCGGTCGAGATCGAGGGGATGCCGTGCCGGGCGCTGATGCGAGCGCCCTGGGTTCCCTTGCCGGAGCCAGGTGGACCGAGCAGCACGAGCCTCATGGCACTGAACGGTACCGCCGCAGGTCACCAGGCGGGTCGGCGAGTCCGGTCAATCGCCGCGGATCCGGCATGGAGCAAGGCAGATCACATGAATCTTCGGCCGAAAAGTGCTCCGATGTTCCGGCCGCACGCCGGGGCTGGCTGCACGCCGGGGCTGGCCGGCTCCCGGTCAGCGACGCGTCGGCGTGATGGGCTCGGGCAGGTCCGTCCTGCCCATCAGCCAGCGGTCAGTGGCGGCGGCCGCGGCACGTCCCTCGGCGATCGCCCAGACGATCAGCGACTGCCCGCGTCCCATGTCCCCGGCGACGAACACGCCGGGGACCGAGGAGGCCCACCCGGCGTCGCGCGCCACGTTGCCGCGCGCGTCCAGCTCCACCCCGAGATCGGTCAGCAGGCCGGACCGTTCCGGACCGGTGAACCCCATGGCGAGCAGCACCAGCTGGCAGGGCAGCTCGGTGTCGGTACCCTCGACCTTCTCGAACTTCCCGCCGACGAGGCGCACCTCGTGCATGCGCAGCGCCCGCACGTTGCCGTCCTCGTCACCGAGGAAGCGCTCGGTGGAGACGGCGAAGACCCGCTCGCCGCCCTCCTCGTGCGCGCTGGAGACCCGGTAGATGATCGGGTACGACGGCCACGGGTTGGCCGGGGCCCGCAGCTCCGGCGGCCGGGGCATGATCTCGAGCTGGTGCACGGAGAGCGCGCCCTGGCGGTGGGAGGTGCCCAGGCAGTCCGCGCCCGTGTCACCGCCGCCGATGATGACCACGTTCTTGCCCTTGGCGGAGATGGGCGACTCGGGCAGGTCCCCCTGCGCGACCCGGTTCGCGGGCACCAGGAACTCCATCGCCAGCTGGACGCCACCCARCTGGCGGCCGGGAACGGGCAGGTCCCGGCCGACCGTCGATCCGCCGGCGAGGACCACCGCGTCGTGGGAGGAACGCAGCTCGTCCGCGKAGATGTCGAGGCCGACGTTGCAGGACGTGACGAACGACGTGCCCTCGGCCGCCATCTGCGCGAGCCGGCGGTCCAAGACCCGCTTCTCCATCTTGAACTCGGGGATGCCGTAGCGGAGCAGGCCGCCGATCCGGTCGGCCCGTTCGTAGACCACGACCTCGTGGCCGGCCCGGGTGAGCTGCTGGGCGGCGGCGAGACCGGCCGGGCCGGAGCCCACGACCGCCACCCGCTTGCCGGTACGCAGCGACGGCGGAACCGGGACCACGGTGCCGTCGGCCCAGGCGCGGTCGATGATGCTGACCTCGATCTGCTTGATGGTCACCGGATCGTCGCCGATGCCGAGCACGCAGGCCGCCTCGCACGGCGCCGGGCACAGCCGCCCGGTGAACTCGGGGAAGTTGTTCGTCGCATGCAGCCGCTCGATGGCGTCCACCCAGTCGCCGCGCCGGGTCAGGTCGTTCCATTCCGGAATGATGTTCCCGAGCGGACAGCCCTCGTGACAGAACGGGATGCCGCAGTCCATGCACCGGCTGGCCTGCGTGCGCAGATGCTCCTCGGGGAACGACTCGTACACCTCGCGCCAGTCGGTGATCCTGACGTCCACGGGACGGCGCTTCGGCAGCTCCCTGCGGTGCTTGAGGAAGCCGGTCGGGTCAGCCATGCCGCTCCTGTCGGGTCCGTGCGATCGCGATGATGGTCGGGTCGTGCTTGGCGGCCCGGTCAGCCACGAGCCGCCGCCATGATGACCTCGTCGGCGACGAGCCCCTGCTCCTGCGCCTGCCGGATGGCGGTCAGCACCCGCTTGTAGTCCCGTGGCATCACCTTACGGAACGACCCGCGCACGGTGTCCCAGTCGGTGTAAAGCCGGGCGGCCACCGTCGAACCGGTCTCCCGGCGGTGCCGGACGAGCAGGTCCCGCACGATCGTCTCGTCGGCGTCGTCCAGCGCCTCGACGTCCACCATCTCGGTGTTGATCCGCGCCTCGACCGGGTCGTACAGGTAGGCCACGCCGCCGCTCATGCCCGCGGCGAAGTTGCGCCCGATGGCCCCGAGCACCAGCACGGTGCCGCCGGTCATGTACTCGCAGCCGTGGTCGCCGACCCCCTCGACCACCGCGGTCGCCCCGGAGTTGCGCACGCAGAACCGCTCGCCGACGATTCCGCGGAAGAACGCCTCGCCGCCCGTCGCCCCGTAGAGCAGGACGTTACCGGCGACGATGTTCTCCTCGGCCCGCAGCGGGGACTCCTTCGGCGGGAAGACGAAGATCTTGCCGCCGGACAGGCCCTTGCCGGCGTAGTCATTCGCGTCGCCCTCGAGGGTCAGTGTCATGCCGCGGGGCGCGAAGGCGCCGAAGCTCTGCCCCGCGGAGCCGGTGAACCGCAGCTGGATCGTGTCGTCGGGCAGCCCCGCCGCGCCGAAGCGCTTCGTCACCTCGTAGCCGAGCATGGTGCCCACGGTCCGGTTGACGTTGCGGATCGGCATCTCCAGCCAGACCGGCCGGCCGTCGTCGAGCGCTCCCTCGCACAGCTGGATCAGCGAGTTGTCCAGCGCCTTGTCCAACCCGTGGTCCTGGCTGGACGTGCAGTTCAGCGAGCCGCCGAAGGGCCGCTCCGGGGTGTGCAGCAACGGGGTGATGTCGAGGCCGGAGGCCTTCCAGTGGTCGACGGCGGCGCGGGCGTCGAGCAGGTCGACCCGGCCGACCGCCTCCTGCAGGCTGCGGAAGCCCAGCGCGGCGAGGTAGGTGCGCACCTCCTCGGYGATGAAGGTGAAGAAGGCCTCGACGAACTCGGGCCTGCCGGTGAACCGCCTGCGCAGTTCCGGGTTCTGGGTCGCCACACCGACCGGACAGGTGTCGAGATGGCAGACGCGCATCATCACGCAGCCGGCAACCACCAGCGGGGCGGTGGCGAAACCGAACTCCTCGGCCCCCAGCAGCGCCCCGACGATGACGTCGCGGCCGGTCTTCAGCTGCCCGTCGACCTGCACGACGATGCGGTCGCGCAGGCCGTTGAGCAGCAGCGTCTGCTGGGTCTCGGCCAGCCCCAGCTCCCAGGGGGCACCCGCGTGCTTCAGCGAGGTCAGCGGCGAGGCGCCCGTCCCGCCGTCGTGCCCGGAGATCAGCACCACATCGGCGTGCGCCTTGGAGACCCCGGCGGCGACCGTGCCGACGCCGACCTCGGCGACCAGCTTGACGTGCACCCGGGCCTTGGGATTGGCGTTCTTCAGGTCGTGGATGAGCTGGGCGAGGTCCTCGATCGAGTAGATGTCATGGTGCGGCGGCGGGGAGATGAGCCCGACACCGGGCGTCGAGTGCCGCGTCTTCGCGATCCACGGGTAGACCTTGTGGCCAGGAAGCTGCCCCCCCTCCCCGGGCTTCGCCCCCTGGGCCATCTTGATCTGGATGTCGTCGGCGTTGGCGAGGTACTCGCTGGTCACCCCGAACCGGCCGCTGGCGACCTGCTTGACCGCGGAGCGGCGCAGGTCCCCGTTCGCGTCCGGCGTGAACCGCTCCGCGTCCTCGCCGCCCTCGCCGGTGTTCGACTTCYCGCCGAGCCGGTTCATGGCGATAGCCAGCGTCTCGTGCGCCTCGGCGCTGATCGAGCCGTAGGACATGGCACCGGTCGCGAACCGCTTGACGATCTCCGAGGCCGGCTCGACCTCCTCGATCGGCACCGGCGTGCGCACCCCGGTACGCAGCTCGAACAGACCCCGCAGCGTCGCGTTCTCCCGGGACAGACCGTCGACCCGGGCGGTGTACTTCTGGAAGGTCTCGTACTGCCGGGTGCGGGTGGCGTGCTGGAGCAGGAAGACGGTCTCCGGGTTGAACAGGTGCAGCTCACCCTCGCGGCGCCACTGGTACTCGCCGCCGACCTCCAGCGTGCGGTGCGCGTGCTCGGAGGCGATCGGCGGGTAGGCCCGCCGGTGCCGCGCTGCCACCTCCGCCGCGATGACGTCGAGTCCGATGCCGTCGAGGCGCGACGGGGTACCCGCGAAATAGGCGTCGATCAGTTCCTGGGACAGYCCGATCGCCTCGAAGACCTGGGCACCGGTGTAGCTCGCCACCGTCGAGATGCCCATCTTGGACATCACCTTCAGCACGCCCTTGCCGAGCGCCTTGATCATGTTCTTCTCGGCCTGCTCCCGGGACACCCCGACGATCTCGCCCTCGGCGATGAGGCTGTCGATCGACTCGAATGCCAGGTACGGGTTGACCGCCGCGGCGCCGTAGYCGGTGAGCAGCGCGATGTGGTGCACCTCACGGGCGTCGCCGCACTCGACGATGAGGCCGACCTTCGTCCTGGTCCGCTCCCGGATCAGGTGGTGGTGCACGGCGGCGGTCAGCAGCAGCGACGGGATCGGGGCCTTGCGCGTGTCGGAGTCCCGGTCGGAGAGCACGACGATGCGGGCACCGTCGGCGATGGCCTCGCTGACCCCGGCGCAGATTTCCGCCAGCCGGGCGGCGAGCGCCGCGCCGCCCCCGTCGACGTCATACAGGCCACGGACCGTCACCGAGGCGAAGCCGGGCATGTCACCGTCGTCGTTGATGCCGATGATCTTCGAAAGCTGGCTGCTGCTGATCACCGGATAGGGCAGGTGCACCATCCGGCAGGACGCCGGGGATGGCGCGAGCAGGTTGCCCTCCGGGCCGAGCACCCGGCCCAGGCTCGTCACCAACTCCTCGCGGATCGCGTCCAGCGGCGGGTTGGTGACCTGCGCGAACAACTGGGTGAAGTAGTCGAACAGCAGCCGGGGACGGCTGGAGAGCACCGCCACCGGCGTGTCGGTGCCCATCGAGCCGATCGGCTCCGCGCCCGTGCGCGCCATCGGCGCGACGAGCACGCGCAGCTCCTCCAGCGTGTAGCCGAACACCTGCTGGCGACGCAGCACCGAGGAGTGCCCGTAGAGGAGCTGCTCCCGCTCGGGCAGGTCGTCCAGCTCGATCAGACCGGCGTGCAACCACTCCGCGTACGGCGCCGCGTTCGCGAGCTCGGACTTGATCTCCTCGTCGCTGACGATGCGCCCCTCGGCGGTATCCACCAGGAACATCCGCCCCGGYTGGAGCCGGCCTTTCTGCACCACCTTGTGCGGCGGGATGTCGAGCACGCCCACCTCGGAGGCCATCACGACCAGGCCGTCGTCGGTGACCCAGTACCGCGAGGGCCGCAGCCCGTTACGGTCGAGCACCGCCCCGATGACCGTCCCGTCGGTGAACGCGATGGAGGCCGGGCCGTCCCACGGCTCCATCAGCGTGGAGTGGAACTGGTAGAAGGCGCGCAGCGCCGGGTCCATCTCGGTGTGGTTCTCCCACGCCTCGGGGATCATCATCAGCACCGCGTGCGGCAGGCTGCGACCGCCCAGGTACAGCAGTTCCAGGACCTCGTCGAAGCTCGCCGAGTCGCTCGCCCCGTCCGCGCAGACGGGGAACAGCCGGGAGAGGTCACCGGGGATCAGGTCGCTGGCGAGCAGCGCCTCGCGGGCCCGCATCCAGTTCCGGTTCCCGCGGACAGTGTTGATCTCCCCGTTGTGGGCGACGAACCGGTACGGGTGCGCCAGCGGCCAGCTCRGGAAGGTGTTCGTGGAGAACCGGCTGTGCACCAGCGCGATGGCACTGGTGAACCGGGGGTCGTCGAGGTCGGGAAAGTAGGCCGAGAGCTGGTGGGTGGTGAGCATCCCCTTGTAGACCAGGGTCCGCGACGACAGCGACGCCAGGTAGACGCCGGTCTCCCGGCGGATCCGCTTGCGGGCGCAGAACGCCCGACGTTCGAGGTCGGCCTGGTCGAACCCGTTCCCCGCGCCGCCCTCAACCGGACCGGCGGCGGGCAGACTGCCGGGCAATGCGAGGAACAGCTGCCGCATCCGCGGCTCAACCTCGTGGGCCGCGTGCCCGACGATGTGGCTGACGACCGGCACCTCACGCCAGCCGAGGACCCGCAGCCCCTCCTGGCGGACGATGCGGCTGATGGTGCGCACGGCTTCGTCCCGCTCCCCCGAGACCTGCGGCAGGAAGGCGATCCCGACGGCGTAACGCCCCGGGGCGGGCAGCGTGAAGTCGACGACGTCACGCAGGAACAGGTCGGGGACCTGCACCAGGATGCCGGCTCCGTCGCCGGTGTCCGGGTCGCTGCCCGAGGCACCCCGGTGGTCGAGGTTACGCAGCACGGTCAGGCCCTGCTCGACCAGCTCGTGACTGCGCCTGCCGTGTACATCGACGACGAAGCCGACGCCACAGGCATCGTGTTCGAAGGTGGGGTCGTAAAGACCTTGCGCACTCGGCATCCGGCGAAGTCCTGTCCATCTTCAGGGGCTGAAGGGGGTGCGGACAACGCWGTCCGAGTGGTGTGACGGCACGGCGACGCTGGCCCGGCGCCCCGTGTCTCTACCGAGTGTGCCACGCGGCCCGCTCATGCGCCGCGATCAAATATGTCCAGGAGATCACCGCCAGATGACGTCATACCTCCCCGCCCGGCCTCGGTCACTACAAGTAGGGGAAGGTCGACGGTCCAGCCGACGCCCGGGGCCCCGCCGGAGACGGCGTCTCCGGCGTCTCCGGCGTCTCATCAGGGCAGCTGCGGCTCCTCCGGCGGAACGGCCGACGTGTGCCCACCGCTCGCCGGCAATCTCGTCGCCAGGCCGCGGCTCTGCTGCGAACCAGCCGGTACGCCGGTGGTGGCAGTGGTGGCGGTAGTGGCAGTGGTGGCAGTGGTGGCRGTGGTGGCAGTGGTGGCGGTGGTGGCAGTGGTGGCAGTGGTGGCGGTAGTGGCGGTAGTGGCAGTGGTGGCGGTCGACCCGGAGGCATCGGGCACCGCGGCGGCGGGCACCGACCCGGCGGAACCAGGATCGGCCGGATCGGGACCGCCCAGATCAGGATCGACCGAATCGGGACCGACCGAATCGAGAGCGGCCGAATCGGGACCRACCGAATCGAGAGCGGCCGCCCGCTGGTCGGCGGTACCGGCGGTCGTCACCGTGGACCGCGCCGCGGGCCGGGAACGGGCGATTCCGAGGGCCTCCTGCTCCTCCCTGGACAGATTCGGATCCACGGGACTGCGGGTGACCGCCAGCGCCAGCAACGCCCCCAGACAGACGACGATCGAGGTCCAGATGTTGACCCGCAGCCCGAGGATCTGGTTCGCCGTGTCGATGCGCAGCATCTCGATCCACAACCGGCCGAACGTGTAGAGCGCGACGTAGAGGCAGAACAGCTTGCCGCGGCCGAGCCGGTGCCGCCGATCGACGACCAACAGGATCCCGGCCACCACCAGGTTCCACAGGCACTCGTAGAGGAAGGTCGGCTGATAGGTGGACACGCCGGGGATGATCTGGTGCTTCTCGTCGATGCGCACCGCCCAGGGCAGGGTGCTCGCCTTGCCGTACAGCTCCTGGTTGAACCAGTTGCCCCAGCGTCCGATCGCCTGGGCCAGGATGATGCCCGGCGCCGCGGCGTCGCCGAACAGGGCGAGGCTGATGCCGTAGCGCCGGGTCGCCAGCCACGCGCCGAAGGCCCCGCCCGCGATGGCGCCCCAGATACCCAGCCCGCCGTTCCAGATCTTGATGACGTCCAGCACGTTGCCGTCCCGGCCGAAATAGGCGGCCGGAGTGCTGACCACGTGGTAGACGCGGGCGCCGACGATGCCGAACGGGACGGCCCAGTAGGCGACCTCGCTGGCCACCATGGGATCCATGCCGCGAGCGCGCAGCCTTCTTCCCGTCACGAATACGGCGACGAAGACGCCAATAATGATCATCAGGGCGTAGGCACGCAGCGGCACCGGCCCGAGATGCACCACGCCACGCGATGGGCTAGGAATAGCGGCGAGAACCACGGTCGCCAGGCTATCCCGTGGACCCGTCCATCACGCGCGGGGTGCCCCGGCCACGTGTCGCACAGTCACGTGTCGCACAGTCACGTGTCTCGCTCGGTGCGCGGCGGGGTGATATATGCGGCGCTCGATGTGGGCAATACTCGATGTGGGCGACAGATGTGACGGCCGGGTCGGGGCGGCCGGGAGTTCACGCCGGAACGGGAGCGCGCACCCCTCCGGCGAGCTCCGCGGCGAGCCGACGGATTCCGGCGAGGCCCGCTGAGGCGCCGGCTCCGGAACGTTCCGCCTCAAGCAGGACCTTCACCAGCGCGGAGCCGACGATCACACCGTCGGCGAAGCCCGCGACCTCGGCGGCCTGCGCCGCGGTGCTCACCCCGAGCCCCACCGCCACCGGGAGCTCGGTGGCGGCCCGCACCCGGGCGACCAGATCGGCCGCCCGCTCGCCGACCGCCGCCCGGGTCCCGGTGACACCCATCAGCGAGGCGGCATAGACGAAGCCGCGCGCGACGCCGGCGACCAGCCGGAGACGGGTGTCCGAGGAGCTGGGAGCGACGAGGAACACCGGGGCCAGGCCGTGCGCGGCGCACGCGTCGAGCCAGGGCCCGGCCTCCTCGGGCGGCAGGTCCGGAGTGATTGCTCCGGCGCCCCCGGCGGCGGCCAGATCGGCCGCAAACGAGGCCGCGCCGTAGCGGTCGATCGGGTTCCAGTAGGACATGACCAGGGCCGGGGCCCCCGTCGCGGCGACGGCCTCGACGGTGCGGATCACGTCCCGCGTCGTGACCCCGCCGCGCAGGGCCGCATCCGCCGCGTCCTGGATCACCGGACCATCCATGGTGGGGTCGGAGTAGGGCAGGCCGACCTCAACAACGTCGACTCCCGCCGCCACCATGGCCCGCATGGCCTCGATCGCCCCGTCCACCGTCGGGAATCCCGCGGGCAGATAGCCGACCAGCACCGACCGCCCCTCCTCGCGGGCCGCCGCGAACACTGCGTCCAACCGACTCTGCACCGTGCGTCCGTTCCGTCGAGCCCGAGGGCCTTTATGGCCTGTCTGTCCTGCGCGTTCTGTGCGTCCTACGCGTCCCGTGCGTCCCGTCTTGGTTGCTGCCGGTCCCGAGACAGGATCCCTCAGGGTCCCTCAGACCGGTCGCGCCGGACCGCCGACGGGGCCCCCGCCGGCATCGGCCTCGTCGAGGAGGTCGAACCAGCGGGCGGCGGTGTCGACGTCCTTGTCCCCCCGACCGGAGCAGTTGACGACGACAGTCGTGCCCGGACCGAGCTTCCGGGCGACGTCGAGGGCACCCGCGAAGGCGTGCGCGCTCTCGATCGCGACCAGGATGCCCTCGGTACGGGCCACCAGCGCGAGCGCCTCCATCGCGGCGGTGTCGTCCACGACCCGATAGCTCGCCCGACCGGTCTCGTGCAGCAGGGCATGCTCGGGGCCGATGCCAGGGTAGTCCAGACCCGCCGAGATCGAGTGGGAGACCTGGGTCTGCCCGAACTCGTCCTGCAGCAGGAACGTCCGCATGCCGTGCAGCACGCCCGCGGAACCGCCGGCGATCGCCGCGGCGTGCCGACCGGTGGCGACCCCGTCCCCCCCGGCCTCGCAGCCGATCAGCGCGACCTCGACGTCGGGGATGAACGGGTGGAAGATGCCCATCGCGTTCGAGCCGCCACCGACGCAGGCGACGACGGCGTCGGGCAGTCGGCCGACACGATCGAGCACCTGGGCGCGCGCCTCGACCCCGATGATCCGCTGGAAGTCGCGGACCAGCATCGGGAACGGATGCGGGCCCATCACCGACCCGATGCAGTAATGGGTCGTGTCAACGGTGGCCACCCAGTCGCGCATGGCCTCGTTGATGGCGTCCTTCAAGGTTCGGCTGCCGGAGGTGACCGCAACGACCTCGGCGCCGAGCAGGCGCATCCGGGCGACGTTTAGGGCCTGCCGGCGGGTGTCCTCCTCGCCCATGTAGACGACGCAGTCCAGGCCGAGCAGGGCGCAGGCGGTGGCCGTGGCAACACCGTGCTGACCGGCTCCGGTCTCGGCGATAACCCGGGTCTTGCCCATCCGCCGGGTCAGCAGGCACTGCCCGAGGACATTATTGATCTTGTGGGAACCGGTGTGCGCAAGATCCTCACGCTTGAGCAGGATGCGGGCACCGCCAACGTGCGCGGTGAGCCGGTGGGCGTCGGTGAGCGGAGTGGGCCGGCCCGCGTAGCTCGCCAGCAGCCCGTCCAGTTCCGCGGTGAAGCCGGGATCCACCCTGGCCGCCGCGTAGGCTGCGGTGAGCTCGTCCAGCGCCGCCATGAGGGCCTCGGGGACGAAACGACCACCGAAACGCCCGAAGTGCCCCGAAGAGTCGGGGAACGCCTGCCAGCTCGACGTGTCCGGACGGACCGGACCGGAGCCCGACGGCGTCCCGGTTCCGGCGGCCGCGGGGCGAACTGACTCGGCAGCGGTTCGGGTGGTCACGGTGCGACTGTATAGGGCCGAGCCCCGGATACCGGGGCACGGGCGCCGGCGGCCTCAGCGCCCGACCCGGGCCGCCGGATGCGCGCCGGCCGCCACCAGATCGGCGACCGTCTGACGAGGATCGCCGGTGACGGCTGCCTCGCCGACCAGTACCACGTCCGCCCCCGCAGCGGCGTAGGCGAGCAGATCGTGCGGCCCCCGGATGCCGGACTCGGCGACCGCGAGCACTTCCGGGGGCACCATCGGCGCGAGCCGGGCGAAGGTGCTCCGATCGATCTTCAGCGTGTGCAGGTCGCGGGCGTTCACCCCGACCAGTTGGGCGCCGGCGTCCAGCGCCCGCACCATCTCCGCCTCGTCATGCACCTCGACCAGCGCCGTCATGCCCAGGGACTCGATCCGCTCGCGCAGGCCGACGAGCCGCGGCTGGTCCAGCGCCGCGACGATGAGCAGGACGATGTCCGCCCCGTGCGCCCGGGCCTCGAAGACCTGGTAGGGCGACACGATGAAGTCCTTGCGCAGCAGCGGGACGTCCACCGCGCGACGCACGGCGTCGAGGTCGGCCAGGRAGCCGCTGAAGCGCCGTTGCTCGGTCAGGACACTCACCGCGGCGGCGCCCGCCGCCTCGTACTCGGTGGCGAGGGCAGCGGGGTCGGTGATGGTCGCCAGCTCCCCCTTCGAGGGGGAACGGCGCTTCACCTCGGCAATCACCGAGACCCGGGAGTCCCGGAAGACGGCAAGCGCGTCCTTCGGGTCGGGAACGCGTTCCACCCGCCGCTTGAGATCTGCCAGAGAGGTCTGTTGCTCGCGGGCGGCAAGATCGATCCCGACCCCGTCGAGGATCTCGGTGAGAACGCTCATCGCCCCGCGCTCGCGACTGTCGCGGTCATGCCGCCGATGGTAGGCCAGGCAGGCACGGTGTGCCCGGCCCCCCCACATGCGGCTACGATCCACGACTCCACATAGTTGACTTTCCCGTGAGGAATCGGGTAGYGGCCCGAACGCACCCATCTTCACGGACGCTGCACTGTCAGCCACTTCGGATCCGCCTGCACCGATCAGCTACGGTCCGCAATCGATCTTGCGTCGTGAGCCCGTTGACAGAGTAACGCGACGAGGCCGGTGAACCACCGTGTGCAGAGGCACCACCGGGTTACCACCTCGATCGTCGGGCGACGACATCACGAGATCCGGGCGGCCGCACGACAGGTTCTCGGGATCGGCGGCCGCAACGCGCCGCGCACACTCGGGACCGCCGCGCCTTCGCCGACCGGAAACACGCATGGCACGCCGCACATGTCCTCGGGCGGACCCGAACCCTCGGGCGGACCCGGGCAGCGCCCCAGGGACGGCGTGGCGGGCTGGCGTCGATCGTCGGCGCCCCCTATACTCGAACATGAGTTCGACACCGAGGAGAGTTCCGATGGACAGCCGCCCCCTCTCGTCCCCCCTCTCGTCCCCCCTCGGCGCCGCCCGGGTGCCCGCGGCGCGCGACGCCCCGGGCGCGCACCGGCGGCCCCGCCTCGAGCCCGAGCTCGCCGAGCAGCTCGACGAGCTGTCCCGCTGCCTGATCCGGATGGACGCCGTCATGATGATGCTCGAAGCCGACCTGGACCGCCGGGCGCTGRCTCTCACGGAGCTGGTCGACCCGTTTCCCGACCTCCCACCCGCGGACCTGGCGCCCGCCGACCCGCTGGCCGACCCGCTGGCCGGTGGCGCTCCCGGTTCCGGCTGGCCGGCCCGCCAAGCCGGGCGTCGCGGAGACGCCAGGTGATCAGGTCGGGTCGTGGCCCCGCTCGATCGCGTCCCAGGCGTCGGCCGGAGTGGCATCGCGGGCCTGGTAGCGGCCGGACATTGCGGGCCATGACCGGCCGCGCAGGACGACGAGGGCGCCGACGAGGATGAGCAGCAGCCCGCCCGCAAACGACAGCCAGGGAGCGATCGTCTGGCTGACGTCATCGATCCGCGCCTGGCCACCGGGCACGAGCTGGCGGACCTGATCGGTCTCGCGCAGCGTCGGGAGTGGATCCCAGCCGATGCGTCCGGCCACGTAGGCGATACCGGCCCCGGCGGCCGCGGTGAGCACACCGATGACCAGCCGCCCGATGCGCCGGGTGGCCACGATCGCCACGGCCGCGGCAAGCCCGACCAGGGCGAGAGCGGTCGCCGTCGATGCGAGCGCCCCGCCGGTCCAGTGCACGGCGAGTGGCGCCGCGACGGCGCCGCCGTCCGCCCCACCGCGGGGCCCGCTCACCCGAGCGGACACCCAGGTCGCACCGCCCGACACGAGCACGACGCCGGCACCGAGCAGACATCCCAGCACCGCGAGGGTGCGTTCCCGGTGGCCGCGTCGCATCGCCTCGGCCGCGTGCACATCGCCTCCGGGACGGTGGCCCGGCGAAGGCGGCTCCGCGGTGCCGGCCCGGTCGCGCGGGGAGGATGGGCGCCCCGCGGGGGGGGACCCTGCGGCCGTCATGACGGCGGTCGCAACGACTCGGCGACCTCGACGGCGCGCAGGACGGCGGCGGCCTTCGCGCGGCTTTCCAGATCCTCGGTGTCGGGATCGGAATCCGCGACGATGCCGGCTCCGGCCTGAACGTAGGCCATACCGTCGCGCATCACTGTGGTGCGGATCGCGATCGCGGTGTCCAGATCACCGCCGAAGTCCAGGTAGCCGACCACGCCCCCGTACAGGCCCCGCCGGGTCGGCTCCAGCTCGTCGATGACCTCCATCGCCCGCACCTTGGGCGCCCCCGAGAGCGTCCCCGCCGGAAACGTCGCGGCCAGCACGTCCACGGCGCTGCGGTCCGGAGCCACCTCACCGATCACCGTGGAGACAATGTGCATGATGTGCGAGAACCGTTCGATGGCCGCGAACTCGACGACCCGGACCGAACCGGGGTTGCAGACCCGCCCGAGGTCGTTGCGGACCAGGTCGACCAGCATCACGTGCTCGGAGCGTTCCTTCGGATCCGCGAGAAGCTCCGCCGCAAGCTCGGCGTCCTGTTCGGGAGTGCCTCCCCGGGGCCGRCTGCCCGCGATGGGGTGCAGCAACGCCCGGCGGCCGGTGACCTTGACGTGCGCCTCCGGGGAGGATCCGACGACGTCGTGGTCGGCGAAACGCAGCAGGTACATATAGGGACTCGGATTCGAGGTCCGCAGCACCCGGTAGACGTCGAGCGCATCCGCGGTCGTCCGCCGTTCGAAGCGCTGCGAGACGACGATCTGGAAGCACTCGCCGGCGCGGATCTCCTCGATGGCCCGCTCGACCGCGGTCTGGAAGGCACCGGGAGGCGTGGCGGAGACGAAGTCGCCGACCCCCGCGGCGGTGCCCGCCGTGGTCGCCACGGTCGGCTCGTTCCACTTCGCGAGATCGCTGGTCATGGCCTCCAGCCGGGCCACCGCGTCGTCGTAGGCGGCGTCCAGGTCGATCCCGGCCGGGTGTGCGGCGGCGTCCGCGTCCCCACCGGTGGTGCCGGTGGCGCCTGCGTCACCGGCACCATTCCCGCGGCCGGTGAAGACGTTGGCCACCAGCAGGCAGGAACCATCCCGATGGTCCAGCACGGCGAGATCGGTGGTGAGCAGCATGCGCAACTCGGGAAGGCCGAGGTCGTCGACGGCGTGCGCGGGGAGCCGCTCGATGCGGCGCACGATGTCGTAGCCGAGATAGCCGACCAGACCACCCATGAGCGGAGGGGCCTGTGGGCTGTTCGAGGCCTGCAGAGTGCTCTCCACCGCACGCAGGATGTCGAGCGGGTCACCGTCGACCGGCACTCCGGGAGGCGGCGCACCGTCCACCCACACCGCCTGCCCGTCGCGCTCGGTCAGCGTCGCCGCGGCCCGCACACCGATGAACGAATACCGCGACCACACCCCGCCATGCTCCGCCGATTCCAGCAGGAACGTCCCGGGGCCGCCGGCGAGCTTGCGGTAGACGCCGACGGGTGTCTCCCCGTCGGCGAGCAGCCGACGGGTGACGGCGACGACCGGATGCGCCGCCGCCGCGGCCCGGAACTCCTCCCGGCCGGGGATGATCTGCCCGGTCGTCATCGGTCCGCGCCGGCCTTGCTCACGCCGGCCCTGTCCACGCCAGCGGGGTCACCGGCGGCACCGGAAACGCTGGCGGCACCGGAAACGCTGGCGGCACCGGAGAGGTCGCGGGGCCGGGCGGTATCCGCGGCCTCGACGGTCACCGTGGGCAGAAGATTGCCGTCGAAGCAGGTCCGCGTGCCCGTGTGGCAGGCCGGGCCCACCTGGTCCACCCGGACGAGGACGGTGTCCCCGTCGCAGTCGAGCGCGACCGACCGCACCCATTGCCGGTGCCCGCTGGTCTCCCCCTTGACCCAGTACTCCGCGCGGCTGCGGCTCCAGTACGTGGCCCGGCCCGTGGTGAGGGTCCGGTGCAGCGCCTCGTCGTCCATCCACCCGAGCATCAGCACCTCGCCGGTGTCGTACTGCTGGGCGACGGCGGGGAACAGGCCCGCGTCGTTGCGGCGCAGCCTACGGGCGATGGCGGGATCCAGAGCGGAAGGGCGAATGGTCACCCCACCATTCTGCTCGCGCCCGGCGCCGCAGCGGTGCCGGGCGACGGGCCGCCCGCCGCTCCCGTCCCGACCCCCGCCGCCCAGGATCGGTGCAGGCGCTGGTACACGCCGCGCATCGCGAT
Source organism: Frankia sp. KB5 (assembly GCF_002099325.1). Classification (NCBI taxonomy): domain Bacteria; kingdom Bacillati; phylum Actinomycetota; class Actinomycetes; order Frankiales; family Frankiaceae; genus Frankia; species Frankia sp. KB5. The sequence continues at coordinate 19,447 of NZ_MRUJ01000095.1, forward strand.
CAGATCCCGGCGCGGACCGCGCTGGACGATCCGTCCGGCGTCCACGACGACGACGTCCTGTGCCGCCTCGGCCGTCGGCGCCCCGTCGGCGCCCCGTCGGCGGACGCGCCTGGTCAGCGCACGGGTACACCCGCGCCGCGCAGCGCCGTCTTCACCTCGCCGATGCGCAGCTGCCCGAAGTGGAACACGCTCGCCGCGAGCACCGCGTCCGCGCCCGCGTCGATCGCCGGCGCGAAGTGGGCCAGGTCGCCGGCCCCGCCGCTGGCGATCACCGGGACATCGACCTCGGCACGCACCGCGCAGATCATCTCCAGGTCGTAGCCGTCCCGTGTGCCGTCGGCATCCATCGAGTTGAGCAGGATCTCCCCGGCGCCGAGCTCGACCACCCGCGCCGTCCAGGCCACCGCGTCGATGCCGGTGCCCTTGCGGCCGCCGTGCGTCGTGACCTCGAAGCGCGGACCGTCGGGACCGGGTGGGCGCCGGGCGTCCACCGAGATGACGATGCACTGGTTACCGAACCGGTGGGCGCACTCGCGCACCAGCTCGGGCCGGGCCACCGCCGCCGTGTTGATGCCGACCTTGTCGGCCCCCGCCCGCAGCAGGCGGTTCACGTCGTCGACCGAGCGGACCCCGCCACCCACGGTCAGCGGGATGAACACCTGTTCGGCGGTCCGCCGCACGATGTCATAGGTGGTCTCCCGATCGCCGCTGGACGCGGTGATGTCGAGGAACGTCAGCTCGTCGGCACCCTCGGCGTCGTAGAGGCGCGCCATCTCGACCGGGTCGCCGGCGTCGCGCAGGTCCGTGAAGTTCACGCCCTTCACGACCCGGCCGGCGTCAACGTCGAGGCAGGGAATCACCCGGACCGCGACGCTCATCGACCCACCGCACCCGCACATCCGTTTCCGATATTCCCGATATTCCCGGCAACGGCCAGGGCCTCGGGCAGCGTGAAGGCGCCGGCGTAGAGCGCCTTGCCGATGATCGCGCCCTCCACTCCGGGCACCACGGCGATCGCGGTGAGGTCGTCGAGCGTGGCCACGCCGCCGCTGGCGACCACCGGCCGGCTGGTGGCCGCGGTCACGGAGCGCAGGAGCTCGACGTTCGGCCCGGTGAGCGTGCCGTCTCGGCGCACATCCGTCACCACGTACCGGGCGCAGCCGTCGGCGTCGAGGCGGGCGAGCACATCGAACAGCTCGCCACCGTCCCGCGTCCAGCCCCGGGCCGACAGCGTGGTCCCCCGGACGTCGAGACCGACCGCGATACGGTCACCGACCCGGTCGATGGCCCGGCGGACCCAGTCGGGATCCTCGAGCGCAGCCGTGCCGATGTTGACCCGGGCCGCGCCGGTGGCCAGCGCCGCGTCGAGCGATGCGTCGTCGCGGATGCCGCCGGAGAGCTCGACGGCCACGTCCACCGYGCGTACCACCTCGGCGATGAGCTCCCGATTCGACCCCCGGCCGAAGGCAGCGTCGAGATCGACCAGGTGGATCCACTCGGCGCCGTCGCGCTGCCAGGTCAGCGCCGCCTCCCGCGGGTCGCCGTACGAGGTCTCGGAACCGGCCTCGCCCTGGACGAGTCGGACGGCCCTGCCGTCGGCCACGTCCACGGCGGGCAGCAGAGTAAGCGTCACATCGGCCACCCTACGGTCCAGCGGGGCGCTGGAGCCGCCCTAATTACAGGACATCCGCATTACAGGACATCCGCCCTCGCGTTCACGCTCACTCAGACCAGGGCTCGCTCAGACCAGGCTGCCGAGCCAGTTCGCCAGCAGGTGCGCTCCGGCATCCCCGGACTTCTCCGGGTGGAACTGGGTCGCGGCGAGCGCACCCCGTTCGACGGCGGCGGCGAACGGCTCGCCGTGCTCCCCCACGGTGTCCCCGGCGGCCGGATCGGCCTTCGCCGCGTACGAGTGGACAAAGTAGAACCGCGTGTCCGCGGGCAGTCCGGCGAACAGGATCGATCCGGCGGGCGGCGCCACAGTGTTCCAGCCCATGTGCGGCAGGATGTCGGCGGCGAGCCGGCGGACCTCGCCAGGGATCACGCCGAGCCCGACCGTCCGCACCCCGTGYTCGTCACCGAGCTCGTACAGCACCTGCATCCCGACGCAGATCCCGAGCACGGGCCGTCCCGCCGCTACCCGCTCCCGCACCACGGGCGCGGCGCCCACGGCGTCGATGCCTGCCATACAGGCCGCATAGGCGCCCACGCCCGGTACGACCAGGCCCGCCGCGCCGCGGGCCACGTCAAGATCCGCGGTCACCGTCACGTCGGCGCCGACTCGGGCGAGCGCGCGCTCGGCCGACCGCAGGTTTCCCGAGCCGTAGTCCAGGACAACCACCCGGGGACGCCGGCCGGGTCCGTCTCCGCTCACAGCACACCTTTCGTGGAGGGTATCCCGGCGACGCGGGCGTCGAGCGCCACCGCGTCGCGCAGAGCCCGCGCGACCGCCTTGAACTGGGCCTCGACCACGTGATGGGCGTTGCGGCCGGACAGCACCCGCACGTGCAGCGCGAGCCGGGCGGACGCGGTGATCGACTCGAAGATGTGCCGGGTCAGCGTCGTGTCGTAAGTTCCGATCATCCCGACGAGATCCGGTTCGACGTGCACGCAGTACGGCCGGCCGGACAGGTCGACGGCGGCTTGGGCGAGCGCCTCGTCCAGCGGGACGGTGGCATCCCCGAACCGGCGGATACCCGCCTTGTCGCCGAGCGCCTCGCGCAGGGCGGACCCGAAGGCGATCGAGGTGTCCTCGACGGTGTGGTGGGCGTCGATGTGCAGATCCCCCCGGGTACGCACGGTGAGGTCGAACCCGCCGTGCTTGCCGAGCTGGGACAGCATGTGGTCGAAGAACGGGACGCCGGTGTCCGACGAGGAGATTCCCGTCCCGTCGAGGTCGAGCTCGACCAGGACGTCCGACTCCAACGTCTTGCGTTCGATTCGCGCGGTGCGTGCCATCGGGGGCTTCCTCGGTCTCTGTAGATCTCAGGCCGGGCCAGGGGCTCAGGCCGGGCCAGGGGCTCAGGCGGTGGCGAGGCTGATGACACCGTCCGCGCCGATGACGCTGCCGGTGAGAGTTCTGCCCAGCGCCCCGAGAAACGCGTCCACCTCGTTCGGCAGCCCGGCGGTGACCCGCAGCCAGCCGGTCAGACCGACATCGCGGACCAACACTCCCGCGTCCAACAGGCTCTGCCACACCGCCCGCTGATCGGCGAACCGGCCGAAGAACACGAAGTTGGCGTCGCTCGGAGCCAGCCGCAGACCGAGCGCCGGCAACTCCCGGACGATGCGGTCGCGCTGGGCCTTGACCGCCTCCACCGTGCCGAGCAGCTCGTCGGCGTGCGCGAGCGCCGTGCGCGCGACGGCCTGGGTGAAGCTCGACAGGTGGTAGGGCAGCCGCACCAGGTACAGCGAGTCCACCACGGCGGGGTGCGCGGCAAGATAGCCTACCCGGGCACCGGCCAGCGCGAACGCCTTGCTCATTGTCCGGGTGACGACGAGCCGCGGATGACGGGGCAGCAGCGTCAGCGTGCTGGGCACGCCGGCCCGGCGGAACTCGGCGTAGGCCTCGTCGACGACGACCATGCCGCTGCCGGTGGCCTCCACCGCCTCACAGGCGGCGGCGACGACCTCGGGCGGCAGGGCCGTGCCCGTCGGATTGTTCGGTGAGCAGAGGAAGACCAGGGCGGGTCGGTGCCGGGCGATCGCGTCGGTGACCACGGCCGGGGAGAGCGTGAAGTCCTCCGCTCGCTGCCCGGCCACCCACTCGGTGGCGGTGG
>NZ_MRUJ01000096.1:0-8966 GCF_002099325.1 Frankia sp. KB5
GTTCCGATCATCCCGACGAGATCCGGTTCGACGTGCACGCAGTACGGCCGGCCGGACAGGTCGACGGCGGCTTGGGCGAGCGCCTCGTCCAGCGGGACGGTGGCATCCCCGAACCGGCGGATACCCGCCTTGTCGCCGAGCGCCTCGCGCAGGGCGGACCCGAAGGCGATCGAGGTGTCCTCGACGGTGTGGTGGGCGTCGATGTGCAGATCCCCCCGGGTACGCACGGTGAGGTCGAACCCGCCGTGCTTGCCGAGCTGGGACAGCATGTGGTCGAAGAACGGGACGCCGGTGTCCGACGAGGAGATTCCCGTCCCGTCGAGGTCGAGCTCGACCAGGACGTCCGACTCCAACGTCTTGCGTTCGATTCGCGCGGTGCGTGCCATCGGGGGCTTCCTCGGTCTCTGTAGATCTCAGGCCGGGCCAGGGGCTCAGGCCGGGCCAGGGGCTCAGGCGGTGGCGAGGCTGATGACACCGTCCGCGCCGATGACGCTGCCGGTGAGAGTTCTGCCCAGCGCCCCGAGAAACGCGTCCACCTCGTTCGGCAGCCCGGCGGTGACCCGCAGCCAGCCGGTCAGACCGACATCGCGGACCAACACTCCCGCGTCCAACAGGCTCTGCCACACCGCCCGCTGATCGGCGAACCGGCCGAAGAACACGAAGTTGGCGTCGCTCGGAGCCAGCCGCAGACCGAGCGCCGGCAACTCCCGGACGATGCGGTCGCGCTGGGCCTTGACCGCCTCCACCGTGCCGAGCAGCTCGTCGGCGTGCGCGAGCGCCGTGCGCGCGACGGCCTGGGTGAAGCTCGACAGGTGGTAGGGCAGCCGCACCAGGTACAGCGAGTCCACCACGGCGGGGTGCGCGGCAAGATAGCCTACCCGGGCACCGGCCAGCGCGAACGCCTTGCTCATTGTCCGGGTGACGACGAGCCGCGGATGACGGGGCAGCAGCGTCAGCGTGCTGGGCACGCCGGCCCGGCGGAACTCGGCGTAGGCCTCGTCGACGACGACCATGCCGCTGCCGGTGGCCTCCACCGCCTCACAGGCGGCGGCGACGACCTCGGGCGGCAGGGCCGTGCCCGTCGGATTGTTCGGTGAGCAGAGGAAGACCAGGGCGGGTCGGTGCCGGGCGATCGCGTCGGTGACCACGGCCGGGGAGAGCGTGAAGTCCTCCGCTCGCTGCCCGGCCACCCACTCGGTGGCGGTGGCCAGCGCGATGAGGCGGTGCATCGAGTAGGACGGCTCGAACCCGAGCGCCACCCGACCGGGCCCGCCGAACGCCTGGAGGAGCTGCTGGAGGATCTCGTTGGAGCCGTTGGCGGCCCAGACCTGACTGGTGTGCACGCCGAAGCCGGCGTCCGGTGTCAGGTAGTAGGCGAGGTCGGCACGCAGCGCCTCGGCGTCCCGGTCGGGATAGCGGTTCGCCTCGGTGGCGGCGAGGGCCGCGGCCTTGCCGATGGCGTCGACCAGCCCGACCGACGGCGGGTGCGGGTTCTCGTTGGTGTTGAGCCGCACCGGCACGTCGAGCTGCGGAGCGCCGTAGGGCGAGAGCCCGCGCAGGCTGTCGCGCAGCGGCAGGCCGTCAGCGTCCCACGGGCGCCACGGCCGGTCCTCGGCACCGCTCCCGGCCGCCTTGAATATCATCGGAGTCGAACCTCCACCGCGTCGACGTGAGCTGTGAGGTCCTCCGCCCCGCCGAGCGCGGCGATACGCGGGGCGACGGCGGCGAGCCCCTCCCGCGTGCACTCGACCACCTGGACCTGACGTTGGAAGGCGGTGACCGCCAGACCGCTGGAATGCCGGGCGGTGCCGCCGGTGGGCAGGACGTGGTTGGACCCGGCCAGGTAGTCGCCGAGCGGGACGGGAGCGTAGTCGCCGACGAAGACCGCTCCGGCGTGGCGCACCCGGGCGGCGACCGCGGCGGCGTCCGCGGTGTGGATCTCCAGATGCTCGGCGGCCCAGCCGTCCGCCACCGCGAGACCCGCGTCGACGTCCGCGACGAGCGCGACCGCCCCCTGGCCGGCGAGCGACTCCGCCACCCGCTCCCGGTGGCGGGTGGCGGGCACCTGCTTGCCGAGCTCGACGTCGACCGCGTCGGCGAGTTCCACCGACGGGGTGATCAGCAGGCAGGCGGCCATCGGGTCGTGCTCGGCCTGGGCGATGAGGTCGGCTGCGACGAAGGCCGGATCCGCGGTGGCGTCGGCGAGGATCGCGACCTCGGTCGGGCCCGCCTCGGCGTCCACCCCGACGACCCCACGCAGCAGGCGCTTGGCCGCCGTGACGTAGACGTTGCCGGGCCCGGTGATCACATCGACCGGCGGGCAGCTCGTGGTCCCGTAGGCGGCCATCGCCACGGCCTGGGCTCCGCCGGCCGCGTAGACCTCCTCGACACCGAGCAGCGCGCAGGCGGCGAGGATCACCGGATGCGGCAGCCCGCCGTTGTCCTTCTGCGGCGGGGAGAAGACCGCGAGCGAGCCGACCCCGGCCTCCTGGGCGGGCACGACGTTCATCACGACGCTGCTGGGGTAGGCGACCCGCCCGCCCGGCACGTACAGGCCGACCCGCTCCACCGGCACCCAGCGCTGCGTCACCGTGGTGCCGGGCGCGACCTCGATCGCCACCGGCTCCCGCAGCTGCGCACGGTGCACCAGCCGAGTCCGGCGGATCGCCTCGGTCAGCGCGTCGCGCACGGCCGGATCCAGGACATCCGCGGCGGCGGCGAGAACCTGGGCGGGCACCCGCAGGCTCGGCGGGCGGACCCCGTCGAACCGCTCCGCGGCGGCGAGGACGGCCGCGTCGCCGCGGTCCCGCACGTCCGCACAGACCGGCCGGACCGCATCGACGGCGACGTCGACGTCGACGTCGGCCCGCGGCAGTAGCCGTCGGATCTCGGCTGCGGCAGGCACCGCGCCACGCAGATCAAGCCTTCTGAGCACGACAAGAGATTAGCTGGCCTCGGCGGGACCGGTAGAATCGTGTGTCCGCCGCAGGTGCGACGCTGGTTGCGTGTCCCCTCCACATACCCTGTCAGGACCGGATCACCCGGGCCGGGCGCCGGGTCCGGCCGAATCCGGCGAGTCGTTGGCGACCCTGCTGGCGGGCTACCGGGTGCATGCCCGGGCGCCTCGCGCGGCGGTGGCGGCGCTGACCGAGCAGCCACGCACCCTGCGCCAGCTGGTCCAGAGTTCGGGCCTGCCCCGACGGAGCGTGGAGGAGATCCTCGCCAGCCTCGGCGACGATCTGCGGACCGGCCCCGACGGGCGTCACGTGCTGCGCCCCGCGTCGATCGACCGCTACCGCGGCCTGATCCGCTATGACGAGCTGAGCGGACAGACTCCGCTCGATCCCCTCGCCGCCGTGATCACCCGCCACGGTCCGCTGGTCACGACCATGCATGATCTCATCGCTGCCGCGCCCCGACCGCGGGCCGACCTCGACCACGTACCCGCGACGGCGACGACCGTCGTGCGCCGGGCCGTCTGGCTGCGGACGCGTTACGACCTGCGCGGCGCGCATCTGCTGTGCATAGGTGATCATGATCTCACCTCGCTGGCGGCGGTCTCGTTGATCGACGGGCTCACCGTGACCGTCGTCGACATCGACGACGAGCTGCTCGCCTACCTGGACAGCTCGGCCCGGTCGTTGGACGTCCGGCTGCGGTGCCTCTACGCCGACCTGCGCTTCGGCCTGCCGCCGGCGGTGGTGGGCACAGCCGATCTGGCATTCACCGATCCGCCCTACACCCCGGAGGGCGTGGCGCTGTTCACCGGGCGCGGCGCGCAGGGTCTCGCGGACCGCGAACATGGTCGCGTCCTGCTGGCCTACGGGTTCAGCGACCGGGTACCGACGCTGGGTTGGAAGGTGCAGCGGGCACTGATCGATCAGGGCTTCGTGTTCGAGGCCATCTGGCCAGGCTTCCACGTCTACGAGGGCGCGGAGGCGGTGGGCGCCAGAGCCGACATGTACGTCTGCCAGCCGACCCCGGCCACCTGGAAGCAGCTGGACCGCTCGGCCACGGCGGCCACAACCGCGACGGCCGCCATCTACACCCGGGGCCGGCAGTCCACGCAGAGTCGGCCGACGCGCCTGACCGCCCCGGTCCTCGACGCGGTGGCCGCCTTCCTCGCCACCGGCCCGGCGGGTCGCGCCGTGTTCGTTGGCGAGCGGCGGGAGGTCGACGCGGTCCACGTGCGTCTCGCGACCGTGTTCGACCGGGGGCTGCCCGCGTTCGCCTCGACCGGCCCCGGCTCCTCGACCGGCCCCGGCGCCTCAACCGAGGACGGAACGGTCAGCGTGGCCACCGACCTGTCGGACGATCCGGGCCCCTGGCTGACCAGGCTCCTCCTGGCGGTCAACGCGGACCGGCTCGCCGTCGTCGTCTCCTCCGATCATCCCGATCTGGGCGTCCGCCGCCGGCGGGCCCAGGATGACCCGCTGCGGCAGCTGCGGGCGAAGTGGACCGCCACCCCCGCCCGGGACCTCGGGGACCTGCGGCTCGTGACGTTCACGGCCGTCGGCCCGGCGGCGCTCGCCCCCGCCGACCGGCTCGCCCGGTGGCTGCTGGACCGCCCGCATGGCAAGATCGGCAACGTCTGGCGGGACGGGCTCATCCGGATCGTCCGGGAGGATTCGGGGCGCACGCTCTCCCAGCGCGACGCCCGGGCCGCCGTGACCCGGGCCGCGCGCGATCCCGACCTGCTGGCCGCCCGACTGATCGATCTTCCCCGGCACGCCCTCGAGGGAATCCTCGCCGCGGTGTCGTCCGGCGACACGCTGCCGGCCGAGCCGGTGAGACCGGGCTGGATCCGGCAAAATGGGCAGACGCTGCGAAACGAGTAGATATTGACGGAATCGGAGCTGGCGACGGCGGAATCGCGGTGGCACCCGCGGGGCCGGCGGCCGGACGCGCCCGGCGCCGCCTACTGTCATGCTATGGCGACGCTTGCAGGCAACGGCTCCCGAGCACACGCATCAGACCTGCAGCGGTATCCCGATCCCGCCGGCGCCCGGGTACTGGTGGTCGAGGACGACGACGGCCTCGGTACCCAGCTCGTGCGCGGTCTGGACCGGGCCGGCTACACCGCCGACCGGGTGCGGACCGGGGAGGCCGCGCTCGCCCGGGTCGAGGGCGTGTCCCCGCCCGACCTCGTGCTCCTGGACCTGGGGCTGCCCGACATCGACGGCGCGGAGGTGTGCCGGCGCATCCGCGAGCGCGGGGACACCCCCGTGATCGTGGTGACGGCTCGGGGGGACGAGGCGGACCGGGTCGAGGCCTTGGACCTCGGTTCCGACGACTACCTGGTCAAACCATTCGGATTCGCCGAACTGCTGGCCCGGATACGGGCGGTGCGGCGGCGCGCCGCCCGGGCCACCGGTGAGAGCTCCGACGTGGTCCGGCACGGACCGCTCGTCCTCGACCGGCGCAGCCGGCGGATCTCCGTCGACGGCCGTCCGGTCCAGGTGACGGCGCGGGAGTACGATCTGCTGGCCTTCCTGGCCCGCGATCCCGGCCGGGTCCGGACCCGACGGGAGATCTTCACCGCTGTCTGGGGCGACTGGTTCGGCTCATCGAAGGTCCTCGACGTACACATCGGCGCGATCCGCCGCAAGCTCGGGATTCCCGAACTGATCGAAACGGTGTACGGGGTCGGCTTCCGCCTGGGCGGGYCGCCGACACCCGGCGCCGATCCGACCCCCGGTGACCGGAGCGCGCCACCCCTCGGCCGATGACCCGGCACATCCAATGACCCGGYGCATCCTGGCCGCCCAGCTCGCGCTCACGACGGCGCTGCTTGTCGGCCTGTGCGTCCCGATGGGGCTCGACGCCACCCGTCACGACCGGGCGCTGTTCGGCCTGCGGCTCACGGCCGCGATGCAGGCCTACTGCGCCGAGGTGAAGTGGCGGCGACTGTCCGCCGGCGCGGCCCCGCTGCCCGCCGCCGTACGCGACAGTACGGCCGTGCCACCGGACGAGCTCCGGCTGTTCGACCCGAACGGTACGCCCGTGGCCGACACCGGTGACGACATCCCGATCATGGGCTGGGATCTGGATCGGGCCCGCCGGGAGAACGTGGTCATCAACCCGAACGCGGCCAATCGACACCGGATGATCCTTGTTGCTCCGGTGTCCAACGCGCAGGGTCTGGTCGGCATCCTGGCCGTCGCGCGCAGCGATGCCGGGCTGCGCGCCTCGATCATCCACCGGTGGACGATGATCGCCCTCGCGGGCGTCCTGGTCACGCTGGCCGCATTGGGGATCTCGATACTGCTGGCCCGCTGGGTGGGCCGGCCGCTGCGCCGGCTCGAGCAGGCAGCGACCGAACTCGGTGCCGGTGATCTCACGATCCGGGCCAGAGCCGTCGGTGGCCCGCCCGAGGCACGCAAACTTGCCACGACGTTCGACGCGATGGCGGGACGGCTCCAGTTGCTGGTCGACAGCCAGCGCCGGTTCCTCGCCGACGTCTCCCACCAGATCCGCACCCCGCTGACGGCGATGCGCCTGCGCCTGGAGCTGCTGCAACAGGACGTGGACGCGGACACCACCGACGAGGTCGCGGGCACCCTGGTCGAGGTGCACCGGCTCTCCCGGATGGTCGACGGGCTGCTGGCGGTCTCCCGGGCCGAGCATGCGCCGATCCCGACCCAGCCGATCCCCCTCGCGGTCGTCGCCGAGGAACGATGCCTGATCTGGYGACCGGTCGCAGCCGCCGCCGGAGTGACGCTGACCTGCGACGTCGACGCGGACCAGGTCGTCCAGTGCACCCCGGGGCACCTGGAGCAGATCCTCGACAATCTCCTCAGCAACGCGCTGGAGGCCACCCCGTCCGGCGGCCGGGTCAGCGTCACGTCCGGGACGAACCCACCGGCCCAGCCACGCCCGGTGGGCGCCGGAGGCACCGCGGAGGCGGGCCTCGGGACGGGGAGCGCCGCGGACGAGTTGGACGAGATGAACGTCACCGGGCCGCAGAGCACCATGACGGCGGAAAGCATGACGGCGGAAAGCATGACGCGGCTCACGGTCGCCGACAGCGGACGCGGCATGAGCGCCGAGCAGCGGGCCGCCGCCTTCCGCCGGTTCAGCTCCAACCTCAGTGCCGACCAGCGAGAAGCCGACCAGCGAGGAGAGGTGCCCGGCCGGGCCGATCGGCGCGGGAACGGCCTCGGGCTCGCCATCGTGCATGCCCTGACGACCGCCGACGGCGGGACGGTCACTCTGGCCGAGGGTGACAACGGGGGTCTGTGCGTCGTCCTTGACCTGCCCCGGACACATCCAGACCGACGGCCGACGGCCGCCCGGCCGGCACCCGCGCAGAGATCCGTGGACGCGGCGGGCGGCACCCGCATCGCGGCCACGCCGGGTTCTGGGGGCACGGACGGCCCGGGCCCTCGGCGGACATCGGCCACCATCCACGAACTACTGGAAGTAGTGGATTACGTCACGACAGATTACGCCATGGCCGACGACAGGCCGTGACGACCGGACAACGGCTTCACCGGACTCCCGATTAACTAGATGATCTTTACTGGTTCTTTCCGAGCCGAGGAGCGGTCCGTAACCACAATGCGCCCCGGGCCAGTTATTTTCGAACTGAGCCACCAGGGATGGAGTTCCACTGATCATGGCAAAAAGTCCGGCACAGAAGATTCGTGAAGTCGCGACAACCGGCGTCGGCACGCTTCGCCGCGAAGGCGCAAAAAACGGCAAGGGATTGAAATCAGCCTATCTGGCCGATCCGATCCACAGCTATCTGACGGAGCACAGCTCACCTCCGGATCCGATCCTCGACGCGCTCTCCGCCGTGACGGCGACGCTCCCCGAGGCGGAGATGCAGGTACCGGCCGAGCAGGGGACGTTCCTGACCATCCTGACGGCCTCGATCGCCCCGCGCCGCGCGGTCGAGATCGGTACCTTCACCGGCTATTCCGCGCTGTGCATCGCACGGGGTCTGCCCCCCGGCGGCCGACTTCTCTGCCTGGACATCAGCGCGGAATGGACCTCGATCGCCCGCCAGTACTGGGCTCGGGCCGGTGTTTCCGATCACATCGACCTCGCCCTCGGACCGGCGGCGGACAGTCTCGGCATGCTCCCCGAAGAACCCACCTTCGACCTGGCGTTCATCGACGCGGACAAGACCTCGTATAGGAGGTATTACGAGCTTCTCTTTCCCCGGATGAACCCGAACGGGGTCATCATCGTCGATAATGTGCTGCAGTATGGGCACGTGGTGCGCTCCCACTCGGACAATCCTGCTGTCGTCGCCGTCAAACAGTTCAACGAGCTTCTCGCCGGCGACTCCCGGGTACAGGTTGTCATGCTGCCCATTGCGGACGGACTGACCATCGTCCGGAAACTGCCCTCGCCGCGGACACCCGTATAGGCTCCCCCGGCCGGGGGTCCGCGGTCGCCATGAGGAGACCGGCACCGGCCGGTGCCGGCCAGTGCCGGCGCGGTGTCACACCCCCGGCCGCGCTCCCGCCGAGGTCTGACCTCGGCAGGCGGCACCCGTGGGACGCAGGTGCCGTCGGGACAATCTTCTACGAAGAGTAGAAGGCAAGATGGTCGGGTGACCGTCACCTCGACAGGCGCGCTCCCATGCACCTGACCCAGTCGACCGACCTGGCGCTGCGGGCGCTTATGCTCACGGCCACCCGGGAGGATCGCCTCACCGTCCGCGACCTCTCGAAAGCCCTCGATGTTCCGCTCACCCACATGGCGAAGATCGTGCAACGCCTCCAGCGGCTCGACCTCGTGGTCACCGTGCGCGGGCGCACCGGCGGGGTACTGCTCGCCCCAGGCGCGACGCAGGTCACCGTCGGGCACATCGTCCGTGCCCTCGAGGGCACGGACGAGTTCGTCTCCTGCGACGGTCCCCCGTGCCCGCTGCGATGCGCCTGCCGACTGCGCCCCCTCCTGCGACGAGCCCAGGAGAACTTCCTGGTCACGCTCGACGAGGTGACCCTCGCCGA
>NZ_MRUJ01000097.1:0-3277 GCF_002099325.1 Frankia sp. KB5
TGCCGCCACCGCCGGGGCCAGCGCGACGGCCGGGGCGAGGGTGACGCGCAGGGTCGGAGCGCACGGCCGCATCGGCACCTCACCGAGCCCGGCACGGGCGTAGTCCGCGCGAATCTGCTCCAGGTCGGGGGTGGTCTTCGCCGAGGCGACCCGCTCGACCTGCCAGCGGCCGTAGACGCCGTCGGGGAGCCGGTCGAGCAGCCGGCGGGCCTTCCGCTTGCCACGGTCCCCGGAGCGGGCCGCCTCACCCGCGAGGTCGAACGCGACCGCCGCCGCGTCGATCACCTCCAGCGGGGGCAGCTCGTCGACGGCGAACAGCACCGGCGACGCGGCCGGCGTCGGCTGGGCCGCGACCGGGGCGGTGGGGACGACCGGAGCCAGCTCGACAGCCGCCGGGAGCTCGGCCGGGCCGAGGCGGTCCAGCAGGCGGACAGCGGCGGCGCAGAGGGCACGCCGGGCGGCGCCAGCGAAACGCTGCCCGAAGGGGCGGCGAGTGGGAACGTAGAACACGCGGGTCCTTCCTGGTGCTGACAGGTGTGATCCGTAGGCCCCGGCCGGAGGGTGAGAGCTCCGGGCGGGGCCGCTCAAGTGGCACGCTACTAGAGAAGTCGTCTAGCATGCAACCCACTTACTGACGACTCGGCTACTAGACTTGCCACCTATGACAAAGGATCTTCGGCTCATGGCCGCAGCGGAGATCGCGCAGGCTCTCGGCCTGGGCTCCGCGYGGATCTACCAGATCATGAAGTCCGATCCGACGTTCCCGGAACCAATCGCGACTTTGCGCGTCGGCAAGATCTGGCTCGCCACGGACATCGAGGAGTGGATGCGGCGAACAGGGCGCGCACCAGCGAGACCCGCAGCCGAATCCGGCTGATCCACGGCACTGCACGTGCCGGCTGACGACCACGGTCTCAGCGCACATGAAGCGGGCCGACCAGGAGTTCGCAGCTCCCGACCGGCCCTTGATCGACAACCCTTGCCTGAGAAGGGCCATCAACCCGTGTCCTATCATGCCCGCGGCAGCCTGCCCGAAGGCGGCCAGACCCCCGACGACTCGACTGCACTCGCCTGTTGGGGCGCCTTGTGAGCTGGGGATGGGTCGCTGCCGCCTTCGACCTGCTTCCCGGGGAACTGCCCCCCGCTGAGCGGACGGTCGTGCTCATCCTCGCTGAGGATGCCCGCCGCGGTTCGCGGCGCTCTTCACCCGGCCTGCCCAAGCTCCTCGCCCGCTCGGGACTCAAGAGCCGCTCTCAGCTTGCCGCGGTCCTCGGCAAGCTCGCCGATCGTGGGCTGATCCGCCAGATCGAGCGCGCCAGACGGGGCCACGTCGCTGTCTATGAGCTGCTGTTCGACGAGGCGCGGTTCGAGGAGACGGCCGAAATGGGTCCGGCTGGCCGGACGCAGGCAAGCCCAGACAGTCCCACAGGCGAGGTAATTGCGTCCGGTGGGGCGGACGCAGACCGCGAGGATCACGACGGACTTGGGTCCGGTGGACCGGACGCAGACACGGAAGTTACCGGCGAGTTGCGTCCGGTCGGCCGCCGAATTGCGTCCGGTGGACCGGACCCCTCCCTTGCAAGCTCCCTGGAACTACAAGCAGCAGCAGAGCCCACCGACGACGAACCCGATCCGCCCACGCTCGACGCTGAGGAGCCGACCGACGCCGTCGAGGCGGACCCGTACGCCGACCTCGCCGGCCGCTTGGTCGTTGGCGAGCGGCTCCCCGCCTCCTGGCGCCCGGACATCGCCGCCGCCCTCGCCCGCGGCTGCGCCCCCGCGCAGATCGTCGATGCCTACCGGGCGCCCCTGTCCGGACCGGTCCGCAGCCCGGCCGCAGTGCGCCGACGCCGCATCCGTGACCTCGAACCCGCCCCGGCCGCCGCCAGCTCGGCCGTGACGCCGACGCCACCGAACCTGCGGAACATGTGCCGGCTTCACACACAGCCCGCGCCCTGCCCGGTGTGCGCCGACCACGCGGCCGACGCCAGCGGGCGGTCCGGGCCCGTTCTGGGCGCGCCACGGGCCGCAACGGGCGCTGCGCTGGCCTGCACCCGGTCACCGGCCACCGCGGACGCCATTGCCGCGCTCCGTGTGCGGCTTCCTCGGGGCCGCCGATGACGATCCCGGTCTGTGAATCAGACTGCGGCGGCCCGGCGCGTCCAATCCTCGCGGCTGATCGCGTACACGCCCTTCTCCGCGCCGTGGAGATGCTCGGTTCGCGCGAGGTGCATGCCGAGCCGTTCGGCGAGGCGGACCGACGCGGCGTTCTCGGCGCGGACGACGGACACGACCTCGGGCAGGTCGGGATGGGTGTCGAACGCCCAGGTGATCGCAGCGCTCGCCGCCTCGGTTCCATAGCCTCGCCCCCACCAGGGCCGGCCGATGAACCAGACCGTTTCGATGCCGGGCCAGCCCGGTTCGGACCACAGGCCCGCGCGGCCGACGAGCGTCCCGGTCGCGCGTTCGACGACGGACCACGGGCCGACACCCTCCAGCTCCCAGCAGCCGATGTTGGCAGCGAGGTTGTGCCACATGCCGTGCCGGTCGGTCGGGCCGCCGATGTACCGGGCGAACTCCGGATCGGCCCAGATCCCGGCGTAGGCGTCGAGATCGGCGCGGGCGATGGGCCGCAGGGTCAGCCGCTCGGTGGTGAGGGTGGGGATGGTGGTCACGACGCGCCGGTTCCCGCCGGCAGGGCCCGGTATGCCTCGACGTACGCGGCGACTTCGGGGAGCTGCCGGTGGTCAGCGCTGAACGCGCGTCCGAGGCTGCGGAGTTTCCCGCTGACGGTGTGGGTGGGAGACGGACTGTCGGCCAGCACGGTGCTCGCGATGCGCGCGGCCTCCTCGGGCTCAGGCCGGGTGCCGCGCAGGTGCGCGAGCGCGAGGGTCAGCGTTGCGTGGTGGGACTCCTCGGCCGAGTAGTCGCCACCGCGGCGCTGGTAGCCGTCCACGGCCATGGTCGCCCACCGTCGGGCCTCGTCCATGTCGCCAAGCGCGAGCGCGGCGCCGGCGCGGAACATCGCCACGCCGGCCGGGCCTACCGGGGTCGACCCGGGCCGGGGTGCGAACGTGTCCGCGGTCATCTCCATACGGTCGAGCGCCTCCCGGGCCGCAGGGATATCCCCTAGGGCGGCGTGGGTGCGCGCCTCGTATGCGGCGATCCGCGCGGTCATGTACGGATCGGAGATGTGCGCGACGGCCTGGAGGTCCGCGAGCGCCGGGGCGTACCGCCGCCGCCAGTAGGCAATGCTCGACCGCAGCGCGGCCACGGA
>NZ_MRUJ01000098.1:0-47919 GCF_002099325.1 Frankia sp. KB5
CCGGCGCGTCCAATCCTCGCGGCTGATCGCGTACACGCCCTTCTCCGCGCCGTGGAGATGCTCGGTTCGCGCGAGGTGCATGCCGAGCCGTTCGGCGAGGCGGACCGACGCGGCGTTCTCGGCGCGGACGACGGACACGACCTCGGGCAGGTCGGGATGGGTGTCGAACGCCCAGGTGATCGCAGCGCTCGCCGCCTCGGTTCCATAGCCTCGCCCCCACCAGGGCCGGCCGATGAACCAGACCGTTTCGATGCCGGGCCAGCCCGGTTCGGACCACAGGCCCGCGCGGCCGACGAGCGTCCCGGTCGCGCGTTCGACGACGGACCACGGGCCGACACCCTCCAGCTCCCAGCAGCCGATGTTGGCAGCGAGGTTGTGCCACATGCCGTGCCGGTCGGTCGGGCCGCCGATGTACCGGGCGAACTCCGGATCGGCCCAGATCCCGGCGTAGGCGTCGAGATCGGCGCGGGCGATGGGCCGCAGGGTCAGCCGCTCGGTGGTGAGGGTGGGGATGGTGGTCACGACGCGCCGGTTCCCGCCGGCAGGGCCCGGTATGCCTCGACGTACGCGGCGACTTCGGGGAGCTGCCGGTGGTCAGCGCTGAACGCGCGTCCGAGGCTGCGGAGTTTCCCGCTGACGGTGTGGGTGGGAGACGGACTGTCGGCCAGCACGGTGCTCGCGATGCGCGCGGCCTCCTCGGGCTCAGGCCGGGTGCCGCGCAGGTGCGCGAGCGCGAGGGTCAGCGTTGCGTGGTGGGACTCCTCGGCCGAGTAGTCGCCACCGCGGCGCTGGTAGCCGTCCACGGCCATGGTCGCCCACCGTCGGGCCTCGTCCATGTCGCCAAGCGCGAGCGCGGCGCCGGCGCGGAACATCGCCACGCCGGCCGGGCCTACCGGGGTCGACCCGGGCCGGGGTGCGAACGTGTCCGCGGTCATCTCCATACGGTCGAGCGCCTCCCGGGCCGCAGGGATATCCCCTAGGGCGGCGTGGGTGCGCGCCTCGTATGCGGCGATCCGCGCGGTCATGTACGGATCGGAGATGTGCGCGACGGCCTGGAGGTCCGCGAGCGCCGGGGCGTACCGCCGCCGCCAGTAGGCAATGCTCGACCGCAGCGCGGCCACGGACAGGATGAGGACCGGGTCGCCGACCTCCGCGGCGTAGCGGCCGGCGAGGCCGGCGAAACGGCGAGCGGAGCGCATGTCGTTGGTGTTGAACGCCAGGCGGCCCAGGAAATACGTGAACTGGCCGCCGAGCAGGGTGATCCGTGGCCGCGCCTCGGGGGCGACGGGGCCGCCGAGGATCGTGGTGATCTGCCGCCAGCGGGCGCCGACCTCAGGCAGGAGAGAAGCGTGGGGGGCAGAGCCATAGACACAGGCGATCTCGTCCGCGTCCTCCTCCAGCTCGTCGAGCGTCGCCGCGGTCACCGCCTCGTCCATGCGTGTCTGCGCGGCAGCGGCCAGGGCCGACAGGGCGGTCAGTTCCACGAACTCGCGCCGGTCCGTACTCGTCTCCTCTCCTGGCCCCCGGCTATCCACTGTGGGGCCGAGAGAGAGACGGTGTCCACGATCCAATCTGATCTCGTCGGCGGTGCGTTCCATCACCGCGTCCTGCCAGAGGGCGATCAGCCGGCCGGCGGCATGGAGCTCCCGGTCCAAGCCCTCGATCACGTGCGGTGATGGGAGGAGCTTCGGGCTCCCATGCTGTTCACCTCGGACGGCGGCAGAGATGACCATCCGGCTGACGCCGATCTGGCGGGCCAGCTCGGACCGGTTCGTCCCAGTCTGTTTGATCAGCCGCTCGACTTCAGCAACGAACGTCGCCCGTGCCGGCGCCGCGACAGCCGTCATCGTCTCCCCGTCCTGCGCTGACGCGAGAGAGATGCCTCTCGCGCATGCGAGTTTCTCGCAGTCTGTACCAGATCTGCACCGGAGGGTGTCATATCCACACCGGCGGATGTGCCAACTGCTGAGTGCGGGCTGGCGCGCCGAGCAGTCCCGTTCGCGGCGGTAACGCTGCGCCCCCGTGGGCAGAAGCCCACCTCACATCCCCATGGAGGAGCCTCGTGACCAACCCCGAGACCGGAACGATCATGATTGTTGACCTGCCGAGCCCGTACACCGGCGGCGAGCGCGCGGCGGTGATCATGGACATGATCCAGGAGCACCCGGAGTTCGACCGGCTGCGGTCGAGCACGCTGAAGTACCCGACGTGCTGGGCGACGTTCACCGGCTACCCGCTGATCGCCGAGTGGGACCTGGACGAAGACGGGCCGCACCTGTTCGTCGAGGGTCTGCGCACCATGGCGATGAAGGCGGCGGTCTACGAGCTCACCGGCGACGAGCGGGCGGCGGAACTGCTGGTCGCCGCGCCGGTGGACGAGATGGTGCACGCGCTGACCGCCCAGTTCACGATCCTCTCCCGGATCCAGGCCGATCTGCGGGTGACGTTCGTCCACTCGACCGACGCGGAGCGGTTCGACTACGACGTCGACGGCTACACCGACCAGATCTACCGGGCTGCCCGCTGGGGGGAGCTGCCCCGGCGCTACTGGCTCGGCAAGGCCGAGACCGCGCGCCGTCTCAACATCCTGTCCGAGCACTACGAGTCGATCGGGGTGCAGGCCGGCGGCCGGTCGCACTACTTCACCTTCGGCCGCTAGACCATCGCGGCGAGGGCGGYCCGCAGCGCGCCGACGACGACGTCCGCGGGGAAGCTGCGGGCCGCCTGCCGCTCCGCATCAGCGAGCACCGCATCCACCCGGCCTGGGCCGGCGTGGCGGACCAGCTCCGTCATCCACCCGGCCAACGCGCCGGCCTCGGCCGGCATCGGCCCCGCTGGGACGGCCGGGGGCGTCCGCGCGGGCCACCCCTCACCCCCGGAGGCGTACCGGCCCGGCCGCACCCCGATCTTGTCCGGGTGGATGCACACCGGCACTCCGCTGGCCGTGTCCCGCCGGTAGCCGGCCGTCGAGTCGTACCGGCAGCCGGGCTGCGGCCCGTCCACCACATCGAACCGCCCCGGGTCGTGGAGCTGTCCGGGGCAGACCGCGCACAGCGCGTCCTCATCCCAGGGATGATCCATGACCTCGCTACCGGACCCCACCCGCCTATCATCGCCACCGCTGCGCAGGTCCGTGCTCACCCGGCCCCGGCCGCCGGTCATCGAGYACGCTCTCGGGATCGCCCGCGAATGGTGCGCCGGGCACATCATCGACAGCGCCCCGGCGCTCGGCCATGCCGTCCGCGTCGCGGTCACCCTCGGCCGGCACCTGCCCGACGCGCCGGCCGACCTGGTGGCCGCGGTGCTGCTGCACGACGTGCCCGACTACCGCGGATCGGCCTTGGTCGACAACGCCATCGAGGACCGGTGCGGCACCCGCACCCTGACGATGGTGTGGCTGATGTACGGCGAGCACATGGCGATGGACCTGTACGCCACCGCGCCGACACGGGCGCTGCGGCGCCTCGACCGGCTGCCTGATCTGGTCATGGCCGCCCTCACCGCCGACAAGATCGTCAGTATGGGTTATGTCCTGCGCGGCGCCGAACGCAGCACCGACCCGACCCGCTACTGGGCGGCCCGACACCCGTTCCTACGCCTCGTGCCGTACCTACGTGCCTTCCACAGCGCGACCGCGCAGCGCATACCCGAAACCCTCGGCGCCGAGCTGGACCAGCTCGTCACAGGCGCAGAGAAGGTCGCCGCGGCCCACTGACCGCCTGCCCGCCCGGGAGGCCGTCCACCCCGACGGCGGCGGGCAGGCCCCACAACACAGGGAGAGATCATGTCCCGGCAGGCCACCGCGCCGGCCACCCCGGACGCCCCGACGATCCTGGTCGGCCGCTCGGGTGCCGAGGTCGTCATCCGCTACGACTACGCCGGCACCGGTGGCGACCTGCGGCTGCCGCTGGTGATCTGGGTTGGTCTGGCCAAGGTCACCACCGCCGGCCGTCTCGCCACGCTCGGCGAGGAATGGACGGCGTGGTCGTCATCCGGCGGCCGCTCGCGGCGGGACGGCGGCGAGGTGGTGCACGGCTACGGCTACCTCCACCAGCGGGAGGCCCGGCTCCCCGCGCCGGTGTGGCGGGCACTCTCCGCCGCGATCCACGCCGGCACGCTCGACCAGCTACCCGCGCTCGACGCTCAGGAACTCGCCGTCCGAGCCGTCGAGCAGATCCCGCTCATCACCGCCAGTGCCACCGGCGCCTGAGCCGGCCCATCGTCACCGGGGGGTTCCATGCGCACCATCGACATGATCCCAACCGTCCGGCTCGCGGCCGGGCTGGCCTGGGCGGACAACCGGGCCCGGCCCGGCGGCGGCTGGATCCGCCCGCAGACCCTCGCCGACCGGCTCCAGGCCCCTCGCGAGCAGGTAGCCGCCTGGATGGCCACCCTCACCACCGTGGGCATCATGGCCGAGCAGCGCACCGGCGCAGGGAGGGCCTACCGGTTCGCCCCCCGGCGGGACGTGCCACCRCTGGTGCGCCGTCCGGTGGACGCGGTCCGCCGCCGGGAGCTGTGGGCCGCGCTCACCGCCGCGCAGACCTCCGGGCCGGCGAGCACCGAACGGATCGCCCGCGTCCTGGACGCGGAGACAGGTCGGGTGGACCGGGAGGAGCTGGCACTGCGCCTCGCCACGCTCGCCGCCCGGCGCATTCTCGCCGTGGACGCGGGCTGCTGGCGGTACACCACCGCCGGTGCGGCGGCCTCGACCGCCGCACTCGCCCGGCCCCTCGACTCGGCCGACGGCTGGTCGGCGATCGCCGCCACCCGCCCGCCCGTTTTCGGGGCGGTGGACATGGACGACGTTGCCCACCGGCTCGGCCTGAGCATGCCGCGGCTCCGGATCTGGTGCCAGGAGCAGGAGGACGCCGGACTCCTGCGGCAGTTAGTCGGCGGCGGATGGGCGGTCACCGATATGGGCCGTACGCGCATCCCAGCCACACCCGTGGCAGCGGCGGCCTAACAAATACTTACCTTGGAGGTGCACATGCCCCACACCGAGATGCTGTGGCTGGAGATCACCGGACGCTGCCAGCTTGCCTGCTCCCACTGCTACGCCGAGTCCGGGCCGACTGCCGGCCACGGGACGATGACCGTCGACGACTGGCACAAGGTCATCGACGACGCGGCCGGGCTCGGCGTCCGCCAGGTAGCGATGATCGGCGGCGAACCGACGCTGCACCCGGCGCTGCCCGACCTGGTCGGCTACGCCCTCGCCGCCGGCCTGACCGTGGAGATCTTCAGCAACCTGGTGCGGGTGCCCGCCGAGCTGTGGCCGACGCTGATGCGCCTCGGGGTGCGGCTGGCCACCAGCTACTATGCGGCCAGCGCGGCTGACCACGACCGGGTCACCGGCCGCGCCGGTTCCCACGCCCTGACCCGGGCGAACCTCATCGAGGTGCTGCGCCGCTCCATCCCCCTGCGGGTCGGCATCGTCGGTGGCGGCGACGCCGCCGACCGGGCGCACTCGGATCTGCTCGGCCTCGGCGTGACGAACATCCGCCGGGACGTGGTCCGCGCGTTCGGCCGGGCGGCCGGCCACGACGGGGCCACGGCGGGCGGCTGCGGACACTGCGGGCTCGGCCGGGCCGCGGTCCTGCCGGACGGCAGGATCACGCCGTGCGTGATGAGCCGCGGCCTCGACGGCGGTAACGTCCGGGACACCCCGCTGGCCGGTCTGCTGGCCGGGAAGCAGTGGCAGGCCGCGGTGGAATCGGTCCCGCGGTCCCGGATGGGCCCGTGCGATCCGGACAGCGACCATGAGAGATGTGGGCCGGTGCATCCCGAGCCGGACCCGAACTGATGGCCGAGCCGTGGCGGGCGCACGCCCGCACCCTGGCCGACGAGATCAGCCATCCCGGATCCCGCTGGTATCCGGTCGTCGCCGACATCCCACGGCACGAGTTCGTGCCCGCGTGGTGGGTGCGAACCGAGAACGGGTGGGACCTGCGCCGCGGCCCGATCGCCGATGTCTACGCCGCCCACCGGTCGCTCGTCACGAGAGTCGGCAAGAACCACGCCGATCACGCCGCCGAGGGCGACAGGCCGATGGGCATGCCGACGTCGTCGGCCACGATGCCTGCGCTGGCCCTGCGCATGTACCAGCACGCCCAACTGGCCGAGGGCCTGAACATCCTGGACGTCGGCACCGGCTCCGGGTACGGGGCGGCGCTACTCGCCCGCCGTTACGACGACCAGCGCATCACCACGATCGACGTCGACCCGTACCTGGTCGCCGCCGCCGCGGACCGCCTCGCCGCCCTCGACCTGCACCCCACCGCCCTGACCGTGGATGCCACCGGTCCGCTGCCCGGCCAGTACGACCGGATCGTCTCCATGGTCTCGGTCCCGTCCATCCCGACGAGCTGGCTGGACGCACTACGCCCGGGGGGGCGGCTGGTCGCCACGATCACCGGCACCTACATGGTCATCACCGTGACGAGCACCCCACGCGGCCGCGTGGGCATGGTCGAGTTCACGCCGGCCGCGTTCATGCGCACCCGCACCGGTGATGACTACCCGCCGAACGCGGTCGACAGCGACCGGCTTGACGAGGCCGACGGCGAGGAGGTGACCACCGGCCGATACCCGGTCGTGGACGTCGCCGAGGCGTGGGAGCTGTCGGCCATGATCGCCCTGGCCGTGCCGGGGGTACGGCACGGCTACCGCAGGGAGGCCGACGGCCGGCACACGGCGATCATGGCCCATCCGGACGGGTCGTGGGCGCGGGCTACCGCGGTCGGCGCCGATCTGCCGACGGTTCACCAGGGCGGGCCGCGCCGACTCTGGGACATTCTCGACGACGTCCGCGACGACTGGCTCCGCCTCGGATACGCCCCGCACCTCGGCGCCAACGCCCGGATCGCCGACGACGGCAGCATCCGGCTCTCCCACGGAGCCTGGACGGCAACCGTGCGCGCCGAATAGGGCGAGAACCTGCTACCAAGTTGCGGCCCAGTGCTCCGGCCTTCAGGCCGGAGGTGAAGGGCCGCGCGGGAAGGCCGCCTCGCGGCCTGAGCGTGCCCTAAACCGGGCGGGTCTGCTCTTCGATGTACCGGCGGAGCACCTCCAGCGGCGCGCCACCGACCGACCCGGCGAAGTRCGACCCGGACCAGAGCCGGTTCGCCCGCCAGTAGTGCCGGGCCAGCTCGGGGAACTCCTGGCGCATCCGGCGCGACGACACGCCCTTGAGGCTGTTCACCAGCTTCGACAGGGCGACCTTGGGTGGGAAGTTGACCAGCAGGTGGACATGGTCATGTTCGCCGTTGAACTCGACGAGTTCGGTCTCGAAGTCGACGCACACCGCCCGCATGATCTCTTCCAGTCGGGTGAGGTGCTGATCGTCAAACACCCGATGCCGATACTTCGTGACGAAAACCAAGTGGGCGTGCAGGGCGAAAACGCAGTGCCTGCCAGTGCGAACGTTGAGATCGGTGGCCATAAACCAAGGGTAAACTGGGGGTGTGCAGCTTCGGTACAGCTTCCGGCTCCACCCGACGGCGGGTCAGCGTGCGTCGCTGGCACAGGCGTTCGGGTGCGCCCGGGTCGTGTACAACGACGGCCTGCGCGCCCGGGAGGATGCGCGGGCGGCGGGGCTGCCGTTCCCGAAGACGGGGGACCTGTCGAAGCTGCTGATCACCGAGGCGAAGAAGAGCCCGGAACGGGCTTGGCTCGCAGAGGTGTCCGCGGTGGTGTTGCAGCAGTCGCTGCGCGACCTCGATACGGCCTATCGGAACTTCTTCGACGGGCTGGCCGGGAAACGGCCCCGGATGGGCGCGCCGCGGTTCAAGTCCAAGCGGGACACCCGCCAGTCGGTCAGGTTCACCGCCAACGCCCGCTGGTCGGTCACCACGGGCGGGAAGCTGCGCCTACCGAAGATCGGCGATGTTCCGGTCCGCTGGTCGCGCAGGTTGCCGTCGGCACCGTCGTCGGTGACGGTGATCYGGGACAGCGCAGGCCGGTACTTCGCGAGCTTCGTCGTCGAGGCGGGACAGGTGGACAGCCCGGCGGAGACGACCACCGAGGTCGGTATCGACCTGGGACTCGGCCACTTCGCGGTCCTCTCCGACGGGAGGAAAATCGACTCCCCGCGGTTCCTGCGCCGCACGGAGAAACGTCTCCGCCGGGTGCAACGCGACCTGTCCCGGAAGAAGAAGGGCTCGAAGAACAGGGCCAAGGCTCGGTTGAAGGTCGCCCGGGAGCATGCGCGGGTCGCCGACGCGCGCCGCGAGTTCCATCACCAGCTCTCCACCCGGCTGATCCGCGAGAATCAAGCGGTCGCCGTCGAGGACTTGGCGGTCAACGGGCTCGCGCGCACGCGGTTGGCGAAGTCGGTGCACGACGCCGGCTGGTCGGCGTTCGTCGCCATGCTGGAGYACAAGGCCGCCCGGTACGGCCGGACGTTCGTCCGGATCGGACGGTTCGAGCCGACGTCGCAGGTCTGTTCGGCCTGCGGGGTGAAGGACGGCCCGAAACCGCTGGYGGTCCGGGAGTGGACGTGCCAGGCGTGCGGGTCGGTGTTGGACAGGGATGTGAACGCGGCGGTCAACGTCGCGAAGGCGGCCGGACTGGCCGTGTCTGCCCGTGGAGCGCAGGTAAGACCGGCATCCGTGCCGGCACCGCGCGACGAAGCGGGAACCCACCCGAAGCTCACCCCCACCGGGGCGTAGCAGACGGGAATCTCCGCCCTTCAGGGCGGAGAGGAAGTCAACGTCCCAGACCCGGCCGTCCGGGCCCACGAGGATCGGGACGTGCATGCAGTGCCGGGCGATCCAGCCGAGCCGCTCGCGGTCGCGTGTGACGAGGTCTGCGATCTCGTCGGCCCAGGTCCATGGCCGGTCGTGTGACCCGGGTCGCCAGCGGGCCATGATCTCGTAGGCGGTGAGGGTCTCGGGCGCGGGTGTGGGTTGGGGTCGGCGGCGCGGCCGGAACAGGGCGATCACGCCGTCGCTCCGCTGCGGCATCCGTAGGGCGAGCATCCGTCCGGGTCGCCTTCCTCGTCGAGGGTGTCGAAGATGGTGGGCTGGTAGAGCGCGATCCACTCGGCGCGGGTCAGCTTGTCGATCGGCGCCTGATCGAGCGGCATCCGGGAGCGGTCGAGGTGCTCGTACACGGCCCGCGGCTCCCAGCCGGTGTCGGCGAAGATCGCCGCATCCGGTCGCGGTAGCGCGGCCTCGACGGCGAGGAGCGCGAGCGTGGTGCTCTGGATGCCAGCGCCGAGGGACAGGACGCGGATGGTGGGCTCGCTCATCCGGCCACCTCCGGGGGGTTGCAGCGGCGGGTGGTGCCCTCGGTGGCGCTCACCGGGCACCACCCTCAGCGGCGTGCGGGCACAACCACCCGTGCCGCCGCTCGTAAGAAGCCCCCGCAGGCTGATAAGCGTGACACCGCAGCTCCGGGCACTTCCACGCCGGACCCTCCACCGGCGCGCTGTCCGGGCCGAACGGCTGCCGGTAGATGTGCCACCAGTCCATGTCGTCTGGGTCGGTCACCRTCATGTCGCCGTCGACGACCTCAGCGCCCTCGATCAGCTCATGGTCCTCCTGGAGATCCGCGGTCGCGTACTCGTCTTCGACCCACACCAGGTAGCGAATGGTGGTCTCCGCGATGACCGGCCGGCGGCGGGTCCCGTCGTCATCGTCACCGAGGCCGTCGAGGAGCTGCTCAAGCTCCCAGTCGCCGTCGCGGAGGATTACCCGCTCGGCGGCGGTGGAGGCGCTCACCGGGCACCCCTTCTGCGTGTGTCTGAGGGGTGCCCGAGGCGGCGCGGGCGAGACGACCGGGGCACGTTACTGCACTGGTCAGACCATAGATGCTGGCGCGCATAACAGATCCTGGTCTGGGAGATGCACAGCTCGCTGGGGAAGTGACTCCTCCGCCGGCTAAAGCCGGCGGCTTCTCAAGCCGCCTGAGCGTCAGCTTGAAGGGCAAGCCCTGCCCTGAGAATGTTGATCGCCGCGTTCTCGTCGGCGTGCGCCGAGTGCCCGCACCTCACGCAGCRGAACTCGGCCTGCGAGGGACGGTTCTCCTTCGCGACRTGCCCGCACTCGGCGCACCGCTGGGAGGTGTGGCGGGCGTTCACCTCAACAACCGTCCRCCCGGCGCTTTCAGCCTTGGCACGCAGCACACCAATCCAGCCATCAGGACATCACCCACCGTCGCCCATCAGGCCACACGCAGACCCCAGCCAGCACCACCGGCACCGATCAACAACGGGACTTCCGAATACTTACGTCCCGGGAGCGGAGGTGGTGCGACAGCTCACCGTGCAGCGGGTGGAAAATCTTCTCAAGGAGACCACAGTCGAGCCCGAGGACAACTTCCTGGACCTGGAGGGCCTCTCCCATCGCGAACACACCGCACCGCCGCTCGGGACGCTCCCGCCGCGCTCCGTTTCCGCTCACGGCTGGTAAGTGCCCGACCTATTTTCGGTGAACATCGCTCCCCGCGACGGGCAGCATGCCCAGTATGTTGCGACCCACCCGCAGCTCCGATCGAGTCAGCCACGAGCGCGAGGCTGTGCACAGCGTTCTGGACGAGGCACTCGTCTGCCACGTCGGCCTGGTCGTACACGGGCAGCCGCATGTCCTGCCCACGATGCACGTCCGCGCCGACGATCTTGTGTACGTGCACGCCTCCAGCGCGGCAAGGCTGGCCATTCTGGCGAGATCCGCGCCGATCCGGATGTGTATGACCGTATCGCTTCTCGACGGCGTTGTCCTGGCTCGTTCCGCTTTCCATCATTCACTGAACTATCGTTCGGTGGTGATCCACGCCGATGCCCGTCTGGTCCGGGACGACGAGGAGAAGACGCGGGCGCTGGCCATGCTGGTGGATCGCGTCGGGGCCGGGCGTTCGGACCAGTGCCGCCACGATCACGACCCCGCCAGCCGGAGATTGGCGAACGTCTTCACCAAGGAGGAACTCATCCACCTCGCTGCCATGAGCCCCCGCCGGACGGGATCGTCGCCCACGATTCCCTCCCACCACAGTCGAGCGACTCACCGTGGGGAGGGTCCCACCAACCCTGCGGAACATGCGTTCGAGGCCGGCCGTGGTTCGATCATTTCGATCCTTATCTGGCATCGTTCCTGGTCAGTTGCCGCGTCCCGACCGGGCGGACGGTGATTTCAGGGCCTTCGACCAAGACCGATCGGTTCTTCTGCTGCCGTGTCAGGTCCACCCTTTTTCTGATCATGATCTTGGCCTGGGTGAATACGGTTCGCGATCTGTCGCTTGAGATCCAGCACTGTGGAACGGTGCTGGTCACGGCCTCGCGAGTTGGTTCGAGTCCCGGCTGGACGACCATGTTGCGATCACGCGAACGGCGTCCGATCAGCCGAGGTGTTGAGCGGTGGCTACTTCGGAGGACAGCCACGGTAGCCGCGGGCAGCTGCTGGGGCCACGGCAAGAGTGTGCAGGGCACCCTGTTCGCCGACGGCCCGGGCAGYGACGAAGGGAACGGTCACGTCCAGTTKCCGTCCAGCATGCCGATGGCACCGGCCGGGAGTCGCCGTTCACGTCAGGCGGCAGGACCATGCTCTTCGCCCTGAACCACTTCATGTCGGTGGTCTCCTTGGCGGACCTCCCCGATTCGGCGGTGATCATGGTTGACGCGTCCCGCGCACGGCTGTTCGGCAACCTCGACGAGTTGGCGGCAACCTCGACGAGTTGGCGGCTACCTCAACGAGTTGGCGGCTACCTCGCGGCTGGTGGTGCACCGCCCGGCCGGCAGCAGGCACCCCCGGGTGCCGGAGGCCGTGTACCCCATCGACTATGGCTACCTGGAGGGCGCCGTGGCCGCGGACGGTGACGGTGACGGCGTGGGCGTCTTCCGCGGCAGTGCTGTCGGTGCTGGCGTGGTGGGATTCTTCGTGACGGCGGATCCGGGCACGTGTGACGTGGAGGTCAAGGTTTTGATCGACTGCACCGGCGGCGAGATCGACCGGGTGCGGGGCTGCTCGACGACGTCCTGGGTATCGGGGGCCTGCTCGTGCGGCTGACGTCGACCATGAGGTTTCCTGCCTGTCTGGCTCGCTCCGTCCGTCACGCGGGGTTGATGCCGTACCACTGCGACTGGGCGAAGATCTCCTCCGTTGACGGCACCGGCGCGTCCGGGCCGGGCATGTCAAGGCCGGGCGCGGGGTCGCCGATGGCGACGACCAGGTCCGCGAACGAGGCGGGCGCGTTGATCAGCAGGGTGCGGGCAGGCTGGTCGGCGTTGACGAAGCGGTGCGGGACCCCCCGCGGCAGGAAGAGCAGCGAGCCGGGCCCGGCCTCCCACGCGTCGTCGCCGCAGTGCACCTCCAGGTGCCCGTCGATCAGGAAGAACACCTCGTCGGAGTCGCGGTGCACGTGTGGCGGGGGCGCGTAGCCGGGCGGAACGCGGTGGTCGACGATGTCGAGGTTGCCGGTGGTGACCGAGCCCATCACCTTGGTCAGGCTGAGGGTGCCGAGCCAGTGATAGGGGTTGCCCTCATCCGGACCAAGGACGTAGCCGCGCGTCGCGGGCTGCGTCGCCGGCTGCGTCGCCGGGCTGGCGGTGTGCGGGGTGAAGCTCATCGTTCCTCCTCGGTCGTTCAGATCCGGTCGTTGAACAGGGTGATGGCCGCGGCGAGCCGCTCGGGCTCTTCCTCGGGCAGGAAATGCCCGGCGCCGTCGAGGATGGACGTGCTAAGGCGCGAGGCCACCGGCGACAGCATCCGGCCGACCTGCTGGCCCAGGCCCCGTTCGCCGCCCACGGCGAGGACGGGGAMGGGGGTCGGGTGTACGAGCAGCGGCTCGGTTTGCGCGATGCTGGCGAACGCGGCGCGGTAGACACCCATGGAGCCGAGTACCCCGGCCGGCCCGGAGAAGGTGCGCAGGTATTCGGCCACCGTGGCCTCGTCGAACGCACGGGGCGCTCCCGCCGGGCCGTCGTAGAACCAGCGCAGGAAGGCTTCCTCACGCCCCACGATCAGTGCCTGCGGCACTCCCGGGGCCAGCGGCAAGATCCACCACCACATGGACCCTGTGGTCATGGTGCCCGGGGCGTAGGCCAGGACGTCCCGCAACGGGCCGCCGAGCATGGTGGGCGCCTCGGCGTAGACCAGGCCTCGGGTCTCTTCTGGGTGGCTGGCGGCCCACAGCAGGGCCGGGGGCGCCCCCATGTCGTGCCCGACGTGCAGGATGGGCCGGCCGGCGCCGAACCCGCTGCGGGCGGTCAGGGCGCGGACCTGCTCGGCCAGCGCGCGTGCGCTGTAGGGATCGGTGCCGCCCGGCTTGTCGCTGTCGCCRTAGCCGAGCATGTCGATGACGAGGACGCGCATTCCGGCGTCGGCCAGGGCGGGGGCGACCCCGCGCCAGGCGTAGCCGGTGGCGAGGAAGCCATGCCACAGCAGCACCGGGGTCCCGTCGTCTGGGCCGCCGGTCCAGTAGTGCAGGCGGTGGCCGCCGACCCGGGCGTATTCCGATCGCAAGCCGCGGATCGGCGGCGCCGGGTCGGCCGGGGCCCCCAGGCTCGGCGTGCTTGTCGGTTCCTGAACCACTGGTCCTCCTCTCGCGTTACTGAGTTCCTGTACGCCTCCGAGCGTACTACAAGGTCTTGTGAAATCAAGATGCTGTAATATCAACGTGTGATTACTACAAGGTGCTTGGGCTATAGTGACGCCATGGCAGGTCAGGCAGGTCAGGCAGGTCAGGCAGGTCAGGCAGGTCAGGCAGGTCAGGCAGGTCAGGCAGGTCAGGCAGGTCAGGCAGGTCAGGAGGACCGTTGGGAGCACTGGCTCGTGCACTTGCTGTGGGTCGTCTCGATCCGCACGTCGCTGCTGGGAGAAGCCGCGCTCGGGGACAGTCCGCTCTCGCTGGCCAGCCTGGGAATGCTGGAGAATCTCAACGCGCGCCCGGGCCTCACCATCGCCGAGCTCAGCCGGCGCGCACCACAGACCCAGCAGGCGCTGAGCCAGATCGCCGCGCGGCTGGAAAAGCTCGGCTGCATCGAGCGCAAGCTGGTTCCCGGCAGCCGCGGCATCGGCCTGTACCTCACTGACGCGGGCGCCCGCGCCCGCGTCAGTGCCCACGAGACGGTTGAGGCATTCGAGGCGCATATTGCCGACGCCCTGGGCACCGACCGGTATCAGCGTCTGATCGAGTCGCTCGCGGCGGCGCAGCCGATCATCCGGGCGCTGAAGCCTGAGCCCGCCGCAGCCGTCGAGGCAACCTAGCCATCCCACGGCTCCAACTGTTAAGCGGCGATCTTGTCCGGACCGTTCCCGGCGGCGGTACGGCGGATCATCTACCCGACGAACCCGCACACAGAGAACCTGACAGCACCCGCGCCGCTATGACGACCTGGCGCGCGTGGCGGTGGTCGCCGCGGCCACCGCCACCCCGCCCGGGCCCGCCGTCACCTGGACTCATGCGGCGATCGCCGCCCAGGTCGCGGGCACCGTCTTCGCCCCGATATCCGCCTCTCAGGTCGGCAGGATCCTGGCCGGCCTGGATCTCAAGCCGCACAAGGTGACCGGATGGCTCACCCGCCACCGTGCCGACGGGGGCGGATCGCCAGTGCCGAGGTGGTGAACAATTGGCAGCATGGGCGACCAGCGAGATCCCGGCAGGCGGGAGCGACCTCGGCCAGACCGGGCGACCACCGGGGAGGCCGATCCACCGAACCCGGTCGAGCCACCGCCTCCGGCCGGACGGGCACATCCCGTCGCACCACCGCCTCCGGCGGATCCGCCGCGTCCCCTCGATCTCAACGCCGACCTCGGCGAGGGTTTCGGGGTCTGGCGCCTCACCGAGGACGAGGCCCTACTCGACCTGGTCACCAGCGCCAACATCGCCTGCGGGTTCCATGCCGGCGACCCCGCGACGATGCGGCGGACGTGCGAGCAGGCGGTCCGCTGCGGAGTCCGCATCGGCGCCCAGGTCAGCTACCGCGACCTCGCCGGCTTCGGTCGTCGCCGCATCGACATGGACCCCGACGATCTACGTGACGACGTCCTCTATCAGCTCGGCGCGCTGGACGCCTTCGCCCGGACGGCCGGCGACCGGGTTCGCTACGTCAAGCCGCACGGCGCCCTCTACAACGCCATCGTCACCGACGAGGAGCAGGCGCAGGCCGTCGTCGAGGCCATCCGCTGCTACGACGCGACGCTGCCGGTCCTGGGCCTGCCCGGATCGGCGTGGTTGCGGCGCGCGAGCGAGGCCGGCCTGACCGCGGTCGGCGAGGCGTTCGCCGACCGCGACTACACGGCCGCGGGCACTCTGGTCTCCCGGCGCACGGCCGGCGCCGTCCTGCACGATCCCGACGTCATCGTCGCGCGCGGCGTGCGGATGGCGATCAAGGGCGTGGTCGTCAGCCAGCAGGGCACACCGGTGGACGTCGGCGCCCGCTCTCTCTGCGTGCACGGGGACACGCCGGGCGCGGTCGAGATGGTCAGACGGCTGCGCCAAGCCCTGTTCGACGCGGGTGTCCCCCTGATCCCGTTCAGCTGAGAGGATCGCGATGCGCATCCTGCCCTGCGGTGACGAGGCACTGCTCGTCGAGGTGGCCGGCCTGACCGAGGCCGAGGCCCTCTACGCGCGGCTGCGGCGGATCGCCCCGGTCGGGATCATCCAACTGGTTCCCGCGGCGCGGACGGTGCTGGTCGCGTTCGATCCCGCGGCGACCGACGCCAGACGCCTGAGCGCCGCCCTGCTGCGCGCCGCCGGGGCTCAGCCCGGCACGTCCGGCCCCACGCCCTCCTCCGGCCCCACGCCCTCCTCCGGTCCCGCGCCGCAGGCCGGTCCCGATCCCTCGTCCGGCCCCGCGCCGCAGGCCGGTCCCCCGCTCGACCGGGACGTCGTGACGATACCGGTGCGCTACGACGGTCCCGATCTGGCCGAGGTCGCCCGGCTCAGCGGACTGACTCCGGCGCAGGTCGTGGACCGGCACGTACGTGGCCGGCACCGGGTCGCGTTCTGTGGCTTCGCTCCCGGCTTCGCCTACATCGCGGGCCTCGACCCGGCGCTGCGCGTGCCACGCCGGGACAGCCCGCGCACCCGGGTCCCCGCGGGCGCGGTCGCCATCGCCGACGAGTTCAGCGGTGTCTACCCGCGGACCTCGCCCGGCGGATGGCGGCTGATTGGCCATACCGACCTGCGGGTCTTCGATCCCGACCGGGAGCCGCCCGCCGTGCTGGCCCCGGGCACGCGGGTGCGGTTCATCGCCGACGCCGACGCCATTGCTGACGCCGCCCGGTCGATGTCGTGATCGAAATGTCATGATCGGGATTTCATGATCGAAATCGTCGCGCCAGGTCCGTTCGCCACGGTCCAGGATCTCGGCCGGCCCGGGCTCGCGCACCTGGGCATCACCCGGTCCGGCGCGGCCGACCGTCGCAGTCTGCTGCTGGCGAACCGGCTCGTCGGCAACGTCGCGACCGCGGCGGCGGTCGAGCTCACCTACGGCGGCCTCACCGCACGGTTCACGGATCCGGCGCTGATCGCGCTGACCGGCGCGCCGTGCCCGCTGGAACTCGCCGGTCGCCAGATCAGCATGTACTCCCCGGTGGACGTGCCCGCCGGCGCGCTGTTGCGGATCGGGGCACCCGACCGGGGCCTGCGCACCTACCTCGGAATTCGCGGGGGGATCGGTGTCCCCCCGGTGCTCGGCTCACGATCGAGTGACACCCTCTCCGGGATCGGTCCGCAACCGCTGAGCACCGGTCGGCGGCTGCCGCGGGCGGCCGACAGCGCGGACCCGCCAACCGTCGACCTCGCCCCGCTCGCCCAGTACCCGGACGAACCGACCCTGCGGGTCCTCGCCGGCCCCCGCGACGACTGGTTCACCGCGGACGCGCTGCCCACGCTGTTCTCCGCGTCCTATGAGGTGACGGCCCAGAGCGACCGGGTCGGCGTACGGCTCGTCGGGCCGGCGCCGCGCCGCCGGATCACCGCGGAGCTGCCCTCGGAGGCCGTCGTCACCGGGGGGATCCAGATCCCCCCGGACGGGCGGCCGGTCCTCTTCCTCGTCGACCATCCGGTCACCGGGGGTTATCCCATGCTGGGCGTCGTCGCGTCCGAGGATCTGCACCTGGCCGCGCAATGCCGGCCCGGCCAGCGCATCCGGTTCCGGCCCTACCACAGCTGGACCACACGATGACAGGCGAGGAGCGCCACACGCGGAATTAGTTATCTTTGCTCGTATTGCTCCCGGGGGGGAGACCCGAGGAGGCCTTATGGGTTCGGTTCGGCTGGGTTCGCTTCGGTTCACGACCGTCATCGCCGCCGCGTCCGTGGCCGCCCTCGCAGCGGCGCTCACCACGGCCTGCCAGGCGTTTCCCGCCGGCAGGGCAGCGTCGGCGACGCCGTCTACGGGAGCCCGGGCCGACCAGGAGATCACGATCGCCGCGACTCCCGTCCCGCCGCACCCGTCCGGGGCGGCGCGCACGGAGCTCACCGCAGGGTCGTTCGCCCAGCCGACCACGCACCCGACCACGCACCCGACCACGCACCCGACCGCGGAGCCGGTCGCGGAGCCGGCGAGGACATCGTCGACGGCGTCGTCCGGCCTGTCCACGGCCACGGCCACGACCACGACCCCGCTACCGTCGCGGACCGACGAACCGTCCGCGGGCCTGCCGGACGCTACCCGCCTGCCGGTTCCGGTGCAGGCACCCCTCGTCGCACCGGACACGAGCGTCGCACCGGACACGAGCGTCGCACCGGGCACGAGCGTCGCGCTGGGCACGAGCACGTCCGCGCCGGCTCCGAGGCGGACGCCGCCCGTCGCCCCGCCCCGGACCGGCACCGAGGCCGCCGAGGTGGTCCGGTTGACCAACATCGAGCGGGCCCGAGCGGGCTGCGGCGCGCTGACGGTCGACGCCCGGCTGGCAGCCGCGGCGCAGGCGCACAGCACCGACATGGCGGCGAACGGCTACTTCGGCTACACCGGTAGGGACGGTCGCGGCCTCGACAAGCGGCTGGCCGCCCGCGGATACACCGCCGATCTCGTCGGGGAGAACATCGCCGCCGGATCGCTCACCGCGGCTCGGACCGTGCAGATGTGGATGGACAGCGCCGATCGGCGGGCGACCATCCTCACCTGTGCCTTCACCGCCATCGGCGTGGGCTACGCCACCGGCGGCGCGTACGGCACCTACTGGACGCAGGACTTCGCCGGCGCCGACCCACGAAACCACTCCGGGCCGAGGCACCCGGCCGGCCCTGAGACGCACGGCCGGCCCTGAGACGCACGGCCCACCCTGAGACGCACGCTTCCCCTGTTCCTCCCCGATGGATCCTTCCGTCAGCGGTGGCTGCGGCGCCGATGACGGCCGAACGCGCCCGTGCGTTCCTCGGCCCCCTCGACCGGGGCCCCCTCGGCCGGGGCCGGGGCACTGAGGCGGTCGCTGGGATAGACCTCCGACTCCGCCAGGGGGCCCGGACGCATGGCCGCCTGCTCCCGCAGTTCCCGCTGACGGCGCGCCGCGGCCACGTCGCGCACCCCCCGCACGCTCAGCCGACCCCACGCGGTCGAACCGAGAAAGAGGATCACGGCGCCGAGGCCGTAGAAGAAACTGATCCAGACGAGCGCCTGCCGGGCGGACCCACCGACCGGCCGGCCGAGCGCGCCGAGGTCCCAGGGTCCCGCCAGCGTCGGGCCGACGACGAACCAGGCGCCGGCGACGATCGCGAGCCACGCACCCAGCGCGGCGGTGCCGCGGGTGGAGCTCATCAGCAGCAGGAACCCACCGACGAATGTGGCGGCACCCGGCAGCACCTCCAACCAGAAGCGGGCCGACGTCCAGGTCCAGGCGCTGTTCGGGGTGAAGGCGAAGTCGAAGTACGGCCCGACGAACGGAATCAGCGCCCCCCACACGCCCAGGAGCATCAGCAGCAGACCACTGACCACACCCCGGCTGCGGGGAATATGCCAGGCGCCCAACCAGGGGGAGTCGATGTCGGCGACGTGGGTCATCGGGAGCTCCTTCCGTGGCCAACGCCAGGAACGTGCCCCGCCCGGTGCCGATGAACCCTCACCGACGGCGAACCCCGATCCACGAAACACCAGGTCACCATCACCGCCGGTCGCGGCCCGGGACGCGGYCGCGCCGCGGTCAGCGAGCGCACGATCCGCGGCGTGCCCGGTCGGGCCCAGTCCCGGGGGTCCACGTCCCAGCCGATCGCGGTCATGCCGAGGTTCGCGGCCGCGGCGAGCACGGCCGGCGACCAGTCACCACCCGGCGCGCGGAAGAGCCGGGGCGGTTTCCCACCCGCGTCGACGATGACCGACTGGGCGCGGACCATCTCGGCCCGGATCTGCGCCGGTGTGCGATGACTGAACGGCTGGGGATGGGTCATCGCGTGGTTACAGACGGAGTGCCCTTCGGCGATGATGCGGCCCACCAGGTCCCGGTGCGCGTGTGCCTGGGCCCCGACCAGGCAGAACGTTGCCTGGACCCGGTTGCGGCGCAAGACGTCGAGCATCCGCGGCGTCCACACCGGATGCGGACCGTCGTCGATCGTCAGGGCGACCGCGGCCGACAAGCACCCGCGCGAAGGAACGAGACGGTCGGGCTTCGGATCAAGCACGTCAGGCCCCATCACGTCAGGCCCTATCACGTCAGGCCACGTCGGAGTCGTGCTGTGGATCGGGCGCACTCTTTCGACACGCATGATGTCGAGGCCACGATGCCGACAATCCGGACGAATCGTCGTCTGTTAACATAAATATGCCACACAGTCCACCGATATCCGACGATCATTAGGCAACAATCGACGCCCGCCGTGCAGGAGGACCGCTCATGGCATGGCCAGCCGCTCCGGCGGGAACCATCCCGGGCACGTCCGTCGCCGGGGCATCCACCACGGAGGCCACCCCGAACCCGGCGCCCCCGGTCTCGCCCGCCCACGTCCCGGCCGCCGCGTCCCCGGTCGGCCAGCGGGTGCGGGTACCCAAGACCGCGGAACTCGTCGCCAGCCAGCTGCGGCGGCGGATCATCCGCGGCGAGCTCAGCGAGGGTGACGCCCTACCGCCCGAACCCACGCTGATGGCGCAGTTCGGAGTCTCGCGCCCCACCCTGCGCGAGGCGTTCCGGGTGCTGGAGGCGGAAGCGCTGATCTTCGTGCGGCGCGGGGCCCACGGCGGCGCGCGGGTCCACACCCCGAGCCCCGAGGTTGCCGCGCGCTACGCCGGTCTCGTCCTCGAACACCGCGGCGCCACCCTGGGCGACGTCCACCAGGCCTGTGCCGTCATCGAGCCGCCGTGCGCGGCGCTGCTCGCCGAACGGCGTGATCCCGCCGACGTCGCCCGGCTGCGCCAGCTCCTCCACGAGGGTGACGAGGCCGCCGACCATCCCGTCGCGCTCGCCTCGGCCCAGGCCGCCTTTCACCTGGCCGTGGTGGAGCTGACCGGAAACAAGTCACTGACCGTGATCACCGGGATGCTCCTGCATCTCGTGGAGCTCACAAACAGCCACGGCGGTCACCCCGGTGCCGACAACCGTCCGGAGGAGACCAGCCTTGCCGCGGTCGCCGCCGATGACCGATCGTCCGCCCGTGCGACCCGCCGGATCCACGCCACGCTCATCGACCTCATCGAGGCCGGCGACACGCAGGGCGCCGCCGATCTCTGGCACCGGCACCTCGCCGCCCCCGACCACGCGATCCCCGGCGGTCCGGCCGACCGGTGCGTGCTGGACCTGCTCGGCTGAATCGAACTGTAGAGGGTTGGGCACGCTCTGGAGACCGTCAACCTTCTACATTTTCGACGGATCGACGGATCGGTGGGCGGCGGGCCACACCGTCCACTGGGTCACCGGCCTCGCCGGGCGCCATCCGGTGAAGCCACCGATCGGGGCCGCCCGACTCACTGACAACCGGACCAGATCACCGCCCAGGCGGGCATGCCAGGAGACGAGGAGCGCCTCGGATTCGAGGGTGACGGCGTTGGCGACGAGCCGGCCACGTCCGCCCAGCGCCGCCCAGCAGGCGTCGAGCAGCCCGGGGGTCGTGAGGCCGCCCCCGATGAAGACCGCATCCGGCGCCGGCAGCCCGGCCAGGGCCTCGGGCGCCCGGCCGGGCACGATCCGCAGCGCCGGCACGCCGAGAGCCGTGGCATTGCGCCGGATCCGGTCGGCGCGCTCCGCCCGCGGCTCGATCGCGATCGCGCGACAGGTGCCATGGGTGCGCATCCACTCGATCGCGATGCTGCCCGAGCCCGATCCGACGTCCCACAGCAGTTCGCCCGGGACCGGTCCGAGCCGGGCCAGGGTCACCGCCCGGATCTCCCGCCTGGTGATCTGACCGTCGTGCTCGAACGCGTCATCAGGCAAGCCCGGCGTCCGCGAGCGGTGCGGGGCGGACGGCGTGGGCACCGGCTCGACGGCGACGACGTTGAGGTCCGCCGGCTCGCGCAACGGCACCTGCGGCACGACCGACCCTTGCGACACAGCTGACCCCGGCGGCACGGCCGAGGCGGCCCCGCCCGGGTGCTCCACGGCGGCCGGTGCCCGAACCCAGGCCCGGGCACCGGCCTCGACCCAGGCGGAGGCGGGGGCGCTCTGGTACGCCTCGTCCGGCCCCCCGAGCCGGTCGAGAACCGTCAGCAGGCTCTCGCCGTACCCGCGCCCGACGAGCAAGGTGGCGAACTCGACGGGCGTGGCCCGGTCGGAGCTGAGGACGAGCAGCCGTCGACGCGGCGCCAGTGCGGCCTGCACCTGCGCGAGGGGACGTCCGACCGCGCTCACCACGTCAACGTCGTCCACGGCCCACCCGAGCCGCGCGCAGGCCAGGGAGAGCGACGAAGGATGGGGCAGGACCCGCACCCGGTGCGCTCCCAGCAGCCGGACCAGAGTGGTGCCGATCCCAAAGAACATCGGATCACCACTCGCGAGAACACAGAGCTCACCCTGCCCCGCCTGAGCGCCGGTGCCGGCGTGCCCGGCCAGCAGGCGGGGCAGGGCCGGCAGCAGCGGGGACGGCCACGACACCCGCCGGCCTCCAACGGGCTGGCCGTCGATCCTTTCGGGCACGAGGGCAAGCTGGCGATCGGCGCCGAACAGCACGGCGGCCCCGCGCACCACCTCACGTGCCGTCGGCGCCAGCCCCGCCCAGCCGTCGGCCCCGATACCTACCACGGTGACGCGCACAGCGGAGGGGATGGAGTCGGCGAAGCTGGAGTCGGCGGAACTCACCGGCCCGGGGGACCCGGATCCGGTGACGTCACCGGATCCGGGCGCGGTCGCCGACGTGGCGGCAGTATCGGTCGCCGACGTGGCGRCAGTGTCGGACACAACAGGCGAGCGTAGCGCGTCGGCCAGGAGGATCAAGAATAGCTGTGCGCCTCGTCCGGACAGGCCTGGTCGGCGACCTCCGCCACCTGCCCCGCGACCGCGTCCCACCACCGAGCYGCGGCAGCGGTCCGCGGGTATATCAGCCGCCGCCGGGCACGGCGGCCGCCGGCGGCCATGGGATGGAAAATCACCGCCGTATCGGGTAGCAATTCCTGGTGAAATGCGATCCCCGACACGTTGCACGCCGGCTCCGCGATCGGTGTGGCCTTCGAAGTCCTGATCACCTACGAACCCAGGAACAGGAAGAGCAGACATCTGTACGCCAAGGTACCAGGAGCGCTCCGGGACCTGCGCATAGGATGGCCGGGTAAATTCTCACATGGCCCGATCGCGCCAGGACGTTTGAAGCCCAAACGCAGCGTCGGGCACCATGGCGTTCATGCTTGTTCACACGTGACCGACGACACGCACCCCGGCCGGCATGGTCGTACCCTGAGGAGATGGGGGCGTCACACTCTCTACGGAGAGCGGACGGCTCCGCGCTCCGACTCCTCGCCGGTTGCCTGAGCCATGCCCTTCCGCGTCCAGAGGAGATATTCCAAGTCGTTCTCGGCCCCGGCTTTCCGGGACTTTGTCCCACTCCGTACCGAGCGCTGACGGCTGGCCCTGGCTTTGGTCCGTGGCGGCCTTCTTCGTTGTCCGTCGACCCGTGGCCGAAACGAACGAAGGCGAACGCCCGGCGACGGACGCGGCTGTCGCCGACGCGTCGTTTCCTCATTGCATAGGACGCTGGGAGTTTGCATGCGCGATACGCGCGAAATCCAGGCACGATCGCCGCGCGGCACCGGTGGTGGGGCGAGCGAGGCGTGGCGTCTGCGGCTGACCGGCCGATCGGAGACGGCCCAGCGCGAGCTCCTGCTGGACCTGATAGCCGGCCGGGTCGCCGTGCTGACCGAGCGCAGCGGCGACGCGGCCATCCTCGGCCGGGAGTCCTCCTGGCGTGGTCTCGGGGTGTACCGCGGCATCGCCGATCGGCTGCGAGACGAACTGTCCGCTGCGACGGGTCTGCGCCTGCCCGCGACGCTGTTGTTCGACCGGCCCTCCCCCGAGGCCCTCGCCGACCATCTGCGCCGTGAGTTGCTGGGTATCGACGAGCCCGCCGCCGTCCCCGCCGCCGTCCCCGCGGCCGTCCCGCCGGCCACCGCCGTTCCTGCCACCGGCGAGGTCGGCTCGGAGCCGTTCCGGGGCCATGATCCCGTAGTCATCATCGGCATGGCCTGCCGGCTGCCCGGCGGCGTCGACTCACCGCAAGCCCTGTGGGACCTGGTGCGAGAGGGCCGGGATGCCGTCGGCGGCCTGCCCGACGACCGGGGCTGGGACCTCGACGCGCTCTACGATCCTGATCCCGATCAGCCTGGCACCGCCTACACCCGCCATGGCGGGTTCCTGCCCGGCATCGCGCTGTTCGACCCGGGATTCTTCGGTATCGGTCCGCGCGAGGCACATGCCGTGGACCCGCAGCAGCGGCTGATGCTGGAGATCTCCTGGGAGGTGCTGGAGCACGCGGGCATCGACCCACGGTCGCTGCGGGGCAGCCGGACCGGCGTCTTCACCGGGGTGTCGCTGCAGGACTATGGCCCCGCCTGGCATGCGGCGCCCGCCGAAGCCCAGGGACAACTACTCACCGGCAACGCCTCCGGCGTGATCGCCGGCCGCGTCTCCTACACGCTTGGCCTGGAAGGGCCCGCGTTGACCATCGACACCCAGTGTTCCTCGTCCCTGGTGGCGGTGCATCTGGCCGGCCATGCGCTGCGGGCCGGCGAATGCGACCTCGCCTTGGCCGGTGGGGTGACCGTGATGTCGACCCCAGGGATCCTGGTGGAGTTCAGCCGCAAGCGGGGCCTGGCGTCGGACGGGCGCTGCAAGGCGTTCTCCGCCGACGCCGACGGCAC
This sequence comes from Frankia sp. KB5, assembly GCF_002099325.1. Classification (NCBI taxonomy): domain Bacteria; kingdom Bacillati; phylum Actinomycetota; class Actinomycetes; order Frankiales; family Frankiaceae; genus Frankia; species Frankia sp. KB5. Next base: position 24,215 of record NZ_MRUJ01000098.1, read on the forward strand.
CGGCTGGGCCGACGGCGCGGGCGTGCTGCTGCTGGAACGGCTTTCCGACGCCCGCCGTAACGGCCATCACGTCCTCGCGGTCCTGCGTGGCACCGCGATCAACCAGGACGGCGCCAGCAACGGGATGACCGCGCCGAACGGCCTGTCCCAGCAGCGCCTGATCCGCCAGGCGCTGGCCAACGCCGGGCTGCGCRCCGCCGACGTCGACGCGGTGGAGGCGCACGGCACCGGCACGACGCTCGGTGACCCGATCGAGGCCCAGGCCGTCATTGCCACCTACGGCCAGGACCGAGCCACCTACGGCCAGGACCGTGCGGCACGGCGGCCCGTCTACCTCGGGTCCCTGAAGTCGAACATCGGCCACACCCAGGCCGCCGCCGGCGTCGCCGGGATCATCAAGATGGTGCAGGCGATGCGGCACGGCGTCCTGCCGCGGACCCTGCACGTGCGCGAGGCGTCCCCGCACGTGGACTGGTCGGCGGGCGACGTCGCCCTGCTCACTGGAAACGTCCCCTGGCAGCGCCGGGACGGCCGGCCGCGACGGGCGGCGGTGTCGGCGTTCGGGGTAAGCGGCACCAACGCTCACGCCGTGATCGAGGAAGCACCACCCGGGCCGGGAACGGACGCCATGGGTGCGGACCGCGCCGGAGAGAACCCGGCGAGCGCCCCGGTGCCTGTCGTCCTGTCCGGCCGCTGCGACGCGGCGCTACGTTCGGCGGCCGCCCGGCTCGGCGCGCACCTGGAGCGCCATCCCGAGATCTCTCCCCTGGACGCGGGATACACCATGGCGGGTCGCACCCACTTCGAGCACCGTGCCGTCGCCGTCGTCCGCGGATCGGCGGCGTGCGGCAGCGGCACACACCTGACCGGGACCGGGACCCTGACCGGGACCCTGGCTGCTCTGGCCGAGGCCCGTCCCAGCGCCGGGCTGGTCCTGGGCACGGTCCGACCGGCGCTCCGCCGAAGCGGAACCGCCCGGGGGGCAACCGCCTTCCTGTTCACCGGCCAGGGCAGCCAACGCCCCGGGATGGGCCGCGAACTCCATGCGACCTACCCGGTCTTCGCCAACGCCCTCGACGACGTCTGTGCCCACTTTGCGCCGCATCTCGAACACCCACTGCGCGACGTCATGTTCGCCCCCGCCGGTTCCCCGGGCGCGGCGGCGCTCGACCGCACCGAGTACACCCAGCCCGCGCTGTTCGCCTTCGAGACCGCGCTGTTCCGGCTCCTCGAATCCTGGGGTCTCGCCCCGGGGATCCTCGCCGGGCACTCCATCGGCGAGCTCACCGCCGCCCACGTCGCCGGAGTGTGGACCCTCGACGACGCCTGCGCTCTCGTCGCGGCCCGCGGCCGGCTCATGCAGGCCTGCCGCGCCGGCGGAGCCATGACCGCCATCCGCGCCGGCGAGGCGGAGGTCGCCGAGTCCCTCGCCGGACTCGCCGGGCGGGTCGAGATCGCCACCGTCAACGGCCCGAGCGCCACCGTCATCGCCGGCGACGCCGACCTCGTCGAACGCGTCGCCGTCGGCTGGGCCGAGCGCGGCCGCGCCATCAGGCGGCTGACGGTCAGCCACGCCTTTCACTCCCCGCACATGGACGACATGCTCGACCGGTTCCGAGCCGTCGCCGAGAAGATCACCTACTCCCCGCCGGCCATCCCCGTCGTCTCCACCCGGACCGGCGACCTCGACCTCCAGGCCGGGCTCACCACCCCCGACCACTGGGTACGCCACGTCCGCGAACCCGTCCGTTTCCTCGACGCCGCCCGTCGCCTGCACCGCGAAGGCGCCGTCGCCTACCTCGAACTCGGTCCCGACGCCGTCCTGACCGCGCTCCTGCCGGCCTGCCTAGCCGCCGACGCCCAGCGCACCGAGAAGACCCAGCGCACCGAGAAGACCCAGCGCACCGAGAAGACCCAGCGCACCCAAAGCACCCAAAGCACCCGGGACGCCCAGAACACCCGCGACGCCCGGGACACGGTGGCCGCGGCGGCGTCCCGCGCCGGCCGCCCCGAACCCGACACCCTCCTCACCGCCCTGGCTGAGCTGCACGTCCACGGCGTCGACGTCGACTGGCGCGCCCTGTACCGGGGACGCGGCGCCCGGCACCGGGAGCTGCCCACCTACCCGTTCCAGCGCAGGCGCTACTGGCTCGACGGGACCACCGCTGTCCCCGCGCCCCGTAGCCCGACCGTCGGGACGGCCCGCGCGGCGGACCCGGACGGCTGGTCTTACCGCACCGAGTGGCGGCCCCTGGACTCCGAGGACGTCACCACCGCCGTGACGGCCCAGGCCATCGCCGTGACGGCCCAGGCCACCGCGACGCCACCGCTGTCCGGCGTGTGGCCGGTGCTGACCCCGGCCGCCGCCGTCGACGAGGACATGCTCTCCCGCATCTGCTGGATCATCGAACGCCTCGGCGGCACGGCCGTCACCCTCACCCTCACCGGCGACGACGCCGACCGCGCCCGGGTCGCGGCGCTGCTGTCGAACGCCATACCGCTGCCCGACGCCATACCGCCGTCGGGCGCCATACCGCCGTCGGGCGGCGGCCCCGCCGGGAAGAAGACGGTGCAGGCGGTACGCGGCGTCCTGTCCCTGCTCGCCCTCGACGACACGCCGCACCGCATCCATCCGGCGCTGACCACCGGGCTCGCCCTCACCGTCCCGCTCGTCCAGGCGCTACACGACCTCGACGTGTCCGCACCGCTGTGGTGCGTCACCCGCGGCGCGGTCACCACCGGTCCCGACGACCCCGTCACCACCCCGGACCAGGCCATGATGTGGGGACTCGGCCGCGCCCTCGCCCTGGAGGACCCCGACGCCTGGGGCGGTCTGATCGACATCCCGACCAACCTCGACGATCMGACGCTGGCGTGGTTCGGCTCCGCCCTCACCGCCCCCGGTAGCGAGGACCAGCTCGCCGCCCGTGCCACCGGGCTGTTGGTACCCCGCCTCGTCAGAGCCGACACCGTCGGTGCAGCAGACAACACCGTCGGTGCACCGACCGACACCGTCCCGCCAGCGTGGCGGCCTCACGGCACGGTCCTGATCACCGGTGGCACCGGCGCCCTCGGCGCGCATGCCGCCCGCCGGCTCGCCCGCGACGGTGCGCGCCGGATCGTCCTCGTCAGCCGCCGTGGCCCCGCGGCTGCGGGGGCGGAGGACCTACGCGCCGAACTCGCCGCCCTCGGCGCCGAGGCGACCATCGAGGCCTGCGACGTGGGAGAGCACGAACAGCTCGCCGCCCTGCTGCGGAGACTGGCCAAGGCGGGCCGGCCGGTGTCCGCCGTCGTGCACGCGGCCGGTGTCATGGGGCAGGTGACCGCCCTACACAAACTCGATCTCGGGGAGTTCGCGGAGGTCGTGGCCGGAAAGGTCGCCGGCGCCGCCGGCCTCGACCGGCTACTCGACGGCACCGGCGGGATCACCGGCACCAGCGACACCAGCGACACCGACGGGATCACCGGCACCAGCGACACCAGCGGCACCAGGCTGGAGGCCTTCGTCCTGTTCTCGTCGGTGTCGGCGACCTGGGGCAGTGGCGGCCAGGCCGCCTACAGCGCGGGCAACGCCTACCTCGACGCCCTCGCCGCGCGGCGGCACGCGCTTGGTCTCGCCGCCACCTCTGTCGCGTTCGGCCCGTGGGCCGATGCCGGAATGGGCGCCGAGGCCACGTTCCGTGACTACCTGGGCCGCCGTGGCCTGACCCCGCTGCCCCCCGACGCGGCGGTCACCGCGCTCACCCGGGCGGTCGCGGGCGGGCAGGCCGCGCTCACCGTCGCCGACGTCGACTGGGAGCGCTTCCTCCCACCCTTCACCGCCGCCCGCCCCGGGCGTTTCTTCGACGATCTATGGAGCCGGTCCACGACGGCCGGACCCGAGGGGGACGCCGACCCGACCGGCACCGACGCGCCCCCCGCCCGGGTGGACTACGGGACGCTGCCCGGGCCTGCCCGCGCCCGCGCGCTGTTCGACCTCGTGCGGGCGGAGGCCGCGGCCATCCTCGGGTACCCGTCGCCCGACGACGTGGACCCGCAGCGCCGCTTCCTCGAACTCGGCTTCGACTCACTGGCCTCGGTTCAGCTCAGCCGCCGACTGGCCGCCGCCACCGGCCTCACCCTGGCCACGCCCGTCGTCTTCGAGCATCCGACGGTCTGCGAGCTCACCCGCCATCTCGATACCCTTGCCACCCTCGCCACCCAGCGGCACCCGGACATCGTGCCCGGCGGACCCCCCGCGCGGGCCGGGACGCAGGTCGCGCCGATCGGCGTGCGCGAGCTGTACCGGCAGGCGTGCACGGACGGCAAGTTCGCCGAGGGCGTCGGTGTCCTGCGGGCCGCCGCCCGGCTCAGGCCCGTCTTCCGCACCGTCGAGGCCTTCGGCGCGCCCGCCGCGCCGGTGAGACTCGCCTCGGGTCCGGCCAGGCCCACCATCGTCTGCCTGCCCTCGATGGTTGCCCCGTCGGGACCGCACAACTTCGCCCGCCTCGCCCTGCACCTGCATGGCCGGCGGGACGTGTACGCGCTGCCGCATCCCGGATTCGGCGACGGGGAGCTRCTTCCGGCCACCGCGGATCTCGTCGTCGACCTGCATGCCGAGACCATCGCCCGGGCGTTCGACGAGATCCCCCTCGTGCTAGCGGGTTACTCCTCGGGTGGCTGGCTGGCACATGCGATCGCGGCCCGGCTGGAGACCCGCGGGATCCACCCCAGGGCGGTGGTGCTGCTCGACACGTGGCTGCCCGGGGACCGCATCCCCGAGGGTGACATCCAGGAGGAGCTTCGCGGCGTCGCCCTCAACGACCAGGCCTTCGCGCTGATGACGGAGGCACAGGTCACCGCGCAGGGCGCCTACCTGGACCTGTTCGAGGGCTGGCGGCCGACCGCCGTCAACGCGCCGGTCGTCCTCGTCCGGGCGATGGAGCGCATGCCCCAGCAGGCGGTCGCCGAGAACCCCGACGGGGAGGGCCAGGCCTGGGTGACCGACTGGGTGATGGAGCACGAAAGGCTCGACGCCGCCGGCAATCACCAGACGATGATGAACGAACACGCCGCCTCCACCGCCGCGGTCCTCCACCAGTGGCTCACAGAACTGGAGCGGCCCACGGAACTGGAGCGGCCCACAGAACTGGAGCGGCGCTGATGCATCGACGCGCACCGCACCTCGGCGGCGGTCTGGGCGGAGCTGAGCGTTGACGGGTTCGGCCATGGGAGCATGACGGAGTGACCCTGCTCCCACTGCCTGCCGGCGAGCACGACGGCCCCGCCGTCCGGGTCGGGGAGGTCGAGTTCACCCGCGCAGAGCTCTTCGCGGCCGCGTCCGTCGTCGCCGGTCGGGTGGCCGGCGCGCCGGCGGTGGCCGTGCACGCCGAGGCGACGATGGCCACCGTCGTCTCGGTCGTCGGCTGCCTGCTCGCCGGGGTGCCGGCGGTACCCGTGCCGCCTGACTCCGGGCCGCGGGAACGCGGTCACATCCTGCGCGACTCGGGCGCCGCCCTGCTGCTCGGCAGGCCCGCCTGGGACAACCTCGCGATCCCCACCGTGCCGGTCGATCTCACCGCACGGTCGGGGTCTGCCGGCTCCGGCTCCGGGTCCGGGTCCGGGGAAACCGGACCGGCGCTCATCCTCTACACCTCCGGGACGACCGGAGCCCCCAAGGGCGTGGTGCTGTCCGCCCCGGCCATCGCCGCCGATCTGGACGCCCTCGCCGACGCCTGGGCCTGGACGCCCGAGGACACGCTCGTGCACGGGCTGCCGCTGTTCCACGTCCACGGCCTGGTCCTGGGTGTGCTCGGGGCGCTGCGGGTCGGCAGCCGGTTGATCCACACCGTCCGCCCGACCCCGACGGCGTACGCGGCGGCCGGGGGGACCCTGTACTTCGGCGTGCCGACCGTGTGGTCCCGGGTCTGCGACGATCCGACCACCGCCCGCGCCCTGGTCTCGGCCCGGCTGCTCGTCTCGGGCAGTGCCCCCCTGCCGAGGCCGGTGATCGACCGGCTCACCGGGCTCACCGGCCTCGCCCCGATCGAACGGTACGGGATGACCGAGACGTTGATCACCATCAGCGCCCGGGCGGACGGGGAGCGCCGGGCGGGCTGGGTCGGTACCACCCTGCCGGGGGTGCGGGCCCGGCTCGTGGACGACGAGACGGGGACCGAGCTGCCCGCGGACGGGGAGAGCATCGGCGAGTTGCAGGTCCGCGGTGCCACCCTGTTCGACGGGTACCTGGGGCGCCCGGAGGTCACCGCCGCGTCGTTCACCGCGGACGGCTGGTTCCGCACCGGTGACGCCGCGGTCGTCGCCCCGGACGGCCACCACCGAATCGTCGGGCGCCGATCCACCGACCTCATCAAGAGCGGCGGTTACCGGGTGGGCGCGGGCGAGGTCGAGGCCGTACTGCTGGCCCACCCGGCCGTGCGCGAGGCCGCCGTCGTCGGGCTGCCGGACGACGACCTCGGGCAGCGCATCGCCGCCTTCGTCGTCGCCCCCGACCTGGCCGGTGCGGCGGGCGGGGCACCAGGCGGGATACCGGGCAGGGCGTCGGACGGGACACCGAGCGAGACGGCAAACGAGACGGCGAGCGAGGCGCTCATCGACTTCGTGGCGCGGGAGCTGTCCATCCACAAGCGGCCCCGGGAGATCCACCTGGTGGCCGAGCTCCCCCGCAACTCGATGGGCAAGATCCGCAAGTCCGCCCTGGCTCCCCCGGAAACGCCCTGAGTGCAGGTCACGGCGTCGAGGAGAGCGGGCTCGAAGCGCTCACCTCACCGGGGCGGGAGGCCCTGCGGTCCCGGCTCGCCCGCGCTCTGGCGGGCTGACCGGCCCGGCGGGGCTGGCGGGGCTGGCGGGACCGGCCGGCAGGCCCGTGGCGAGGCCGCGGTAGAACGCGCTGGTCGCCATCAGCTCCTCGTGCGAGCCCTGCGCGACCACGCGGCCCTCGTTCAGCACGAGGATGAAATCCGCGGCCCGCACCGTGGAGATCCGGTGGGCGATGACCAGCAGTGCCCGCTCGGCGGCGATCCGGCTCATCGCGCGAGTGAGCGCCTGCTCGTTGACGCTGTCCAGCTGGGCCGTGGGCTCGTCCAGGAGCAGCACCGCGGGCTGAGCGAGCAGCGCGCGGGCGATCGCGACCCGCTGCCGTTCCCCGCCGGAGAGCAGCACACCATGATCACCGACCGGAGTCCGGAGCCGCTCGGGCAGCCGGTCGGTGAAGTCCCGCAGCCCCGCCGTGGCCAGGACCGCGGCGATCTGCTCCTCGGTCGCATCCGGCGCCGCATAGGTGATGTTGTCCCGCAGGCTGCCGTGCAGCACCGGGGTGTTCTGCTCGACCAGCCCGACCCACCCCCGGGCGGTCGCGCGGGGCATCGCGCGGACGTCGTGGCCGGCGAACAGAATCATTCCGGCGTCCGGCTCGTAGAAGCGCTCGACAAGCTCCAGGATGGTGGACTTGCCGGCACCGGACGGCCCGACCAGCGCGACGTGCCCGCGAGACGGCACCGTGAACGACACCCCGCGCAGCACTGGCGTCTGCGCGTAGCCGAACCAGACGTCACGGAACTCGATCGACGGCGCCCGCGGGTTCGGCGTCTCCCCTCGTGACGAGAACGAGGACGACACTCGCGACGAGGACAAGGGCGACAATGGTGCCGGCGGGCGCGTCCCGCCGGGGGCCACGACCGCGACGGTGCGCAGCGGACCGCGCACGGACTCGTCGTCGCCTTCCCGGGGCAGCGCGAACACCGCGTTGACCCGCGACAGCGCCCCCATCCCCCGCTGGATGGTCGCCGCCGCCTCGATGAGCTGCGACAACGGCATCACCAGGTAGGTGGCATACAGCAGGAAGGCGACCAGGCTGCCGAGCGAGGCCGAACCGCGCGCCACCAGGACCCCGCCGACCAGGAGCACGACCAGCACACTTCCCTGCACCGCGAGCTGCATCGCGGGGGCGATGATCGAGTCCAGCTTCGCCATCCGGAGGCCGGCCTGGTAGGCGGCCGCGGCGTGGTCGCCGATGCGCGCGGCCTCCCGCCCCTCGGCGCGGTTCGCCCGCACGGTACGGATCGCGGCGAGGGCGCGCTCCAGGTCGGCGGTCATGCCGCCGACGCTGGCCTGCCCACGTTCGGACACCGTCCTGATCCGGGACAGCGCGCCGAGTACCACGACCCCGGCCACCGCCACCACCCCGAGCACGAGCAGGAACAGCCAGGGGTTCAACCAGATCATCAGGGCGACGGCGCCGACGACGCCGATCACGCTGGTGACCAGGGCGGTGAAGCTGTACGCCACCGCCTCCCGCACCACGGTCGTGTCGGTGTTCGCACGGGAGATCAGATCCCCGATCCGCCGCGTGTCGAACACCCGCATGCGCAGCCGCAGCAGGTGGCCGATCAGGCTGGTGCGCAGGCCGAGCAGGACGCCCTGGCCGACGCGCTCGAGCAGGTAGTGCCCGGCGGTGTCGATCACCGCCTGGCCGACGAACAGACCCAGCAGCGCCCCGATGAGCCAGCCGGGAACACCCCCCGCCTGCGCGGCGTCGATCACCCGCATCACGAGCAGCGGTTGGAGCACCCCGACGGCGGTGCCAACCACGGTCAGCGCCGTGGCGATCGCCACCGCCCCGCGACGGCCGCGCAGCAGCGCCCAGAGTTCCGTGACGCCCCGCGACGCAGGCCCCCGGGCAGCTCCCCGGCCCYCCCCCTCAACGACGTACGCCCTCGTCACGAGGCACGCCCCTTCCCCGAAGCCCGCCACTCCCACGGAGCCCGCCACTCCCACGGAGCCCGCCCACGCGACGGAGCCAGCCCACGCGACGCGGCCCGGTTACCGTTCCCGGACCGACGCTGAGCAGCGGCCGCAGGTAGCCTGCCGGCATCGACTCCCCGACGATCACTCCGTCCGCCTCGACCCACGCGTGCGCGGCGAACGGCGCGATGGTGCGCACCCCCACACGCCACGTCGGGAACGTTCCGGTCAACCGGCACAGCAGGGCGGTCGCTATCGAGCGGGGAACACAGCCCCGCGCGCCGCGGCAGGTGAGGCTCACGGCTGTCACCGCCTGCCGGGCGGCGAGCGCGGTGCCATAGTCGGCCGGGCGGGCGCCCGCGCCCACCCCCGTGAGCACCCGGCAGATGCGGGCCGGCGACTGGGTCGCGAGCACCCGCGCGATCCCCACGGCGACCAGCGCGCCGAGCCGACGAGCGAGGGACGGTTTCGCCTCCGGCCGCTCGACCACCATCGGCGCGGTCACCGGGCCCGCGTCCGGGGATCGCAGACCGCCTCGGTCTCGGGTGACCATCGGGACTCGGGCTCGGCCTCGATGAGGCCCACGTCCGCGAGTTGGGCGAGCAGACCCTCCACGTCGCGGCGCGCCGTCTCCGGGTCAACCTCGCTGGTCTCACACAGCCCGCGGACGGCGGCTGCCGTGTCACCGCCGTCGAGCAGGATCCGCAGCACCAGGTCACCCGAGGGGTTGAGGGTCCAGTATCGGCCGTTGTCGATATGGAGGAGCACCGCTCCGTACTGGGTCGGCGCCCGCACCACGTCAGGCCGCAGCGTCACCATGATCACTCACTCCTCCGGTAGCTCAGTCAGGGCCCCGCCGGCTCGCGAGCACCCGCAGCCACGCGTCCGCCGCGAACGTCGGTCGCAGCGCCTGGTGGCGATGACCAGGTACGGACGAAGATCGGCACGCCTGGCGCAGCGCGTCCGACTCGATCAGGCCGAGATCGGCCAACGGGCTGTCATCGCACAGCTTCACCAGGACGTCCTGGCTGGTGCGCAGGCCCTGATCCTCCTCGGCGGCGGTATCCGCCTTGGTCTCGCGGCGCAGGCATTCCTGCGGCACCAGCCGGCGCATGGCCTCCTGCAGTAGCGGTTTGTACTCCCACGGACCGGTGCGCTCTTCGGGCCGCACCGCCAGCACCGCCCGGACCACCCGCTCGTCGAGGAAGGGTGCGGCGAGCGGCGGGCCGACCGGATCGGCGAGCTGGTCGAACAACCGGAACACCGCCGCGCCAGCGCGGATGGCGAAGAGATCGGCGTGGCCGTCCCGGGTCTCGGCCAGCGGCCGGGCGCGCCGGACGGCCTCCGCGAACGCTCCGGCCAGCAAGTCGAGGGCCGTCGGCGTGAGCCAACCCGGGACCACAGGCGGAAAGGCCCAGTCGAGCGAGGCCAGGACGCCCGGGTGGGATCGGCCGGAACCGGCCGGACGGCGCGCGTGGCCGACCGTGGCACGGCGGGCCTGGTCGAGCGCATCGGCCATGTCGGCGAGGCAGTCCCGGTAGCCGCGCGGGCGCATCATTCGCAGGCACGCCATCCACGGCCAGCCCTCCTGCGCTCGGTGTCCGCGCAGGTCGTGCAGCGCCCGCCGGGGCCGGCGGCGCAACAACCGGGGGAGGTAGGCGGGACAGCCGTAGGCGACCTCGTCACCACCGAACCCGGTGAGGTGCACCCGCGGCCCGTACAGCGCGACCCGGTCAAGACCCGCGCGCAGCTTCGCCCGGTCGCCGATGCCGACGAACGGCCGGTCGAGCGGTTCGTCGGCGTCGGCGATGCCGTCGTAAACGAGGGGAAGCCCGGCGGCGGGCAGGATCTCGCGCGTGACGCCAGGGAGCGTGGCCGCGGCCCGCGCGGCGTCGTCGTCACCGGGATCGGGGGCGATCCCGGTGAGCGCGACCACGTCGGCGGGGCCGCGCGCGGCCAGGCAGCACACCGAGGTGGAGCTCAGTCCGCCCGACAGATCACAGCTCACTGTCCCGCCGCCGGCGACCCGCGCCGCCACGGCCTCGGCGAGAGCCGCCCGCAGGGTCGGCGCCCCCTCCGTGCGGGACCGCACCGGTGCCGGTCGACGCCACCACCGCAGGACGGTGGCCTTCTCGTCAGGGCCGACGAGAAGGTAGTGATCCGGGGGCAGCGCGTCGATCGACTCCCAGAGCACCAGGTCATCGAGCGGATGGGGCGGTGACGGGTCGAGCAGCGACAAAGCCAGCGCCGTCCGGTTCAGCGGGGCGCCCGTGAGCCGGGCAAGCACGTCGGCGCGGTCGGCGGCGACCAGGTGGCTGCCCAACCGGGCGGTGAAGACCCGCCGGGTTCCCGTCGGGCTGCCCTGGACGCGACGGTGGCTGTCGATTTCGGCGATCACGTGGTAGTCGCCGGCCACGGCGCGCGCGAGGTCGAGAGCGTGCACGTCACGGGCCGAGAGAAGCAGCCGCAGGAGCTGTCGCGCGTTGGTCGCGGCACACCCGATCAGGGCCAGCCGCGAGCGCCCGGCGACGGCACTGACCATGGCATCGTCCGGCCAGTTGCCGACGATCCACGGCCGCCCGGAGGCATACCGCAGCATGCGACGAGCCCCCGGCGGACGCACGACGGGATCACGGTCGGCCAGCACCAGAAACCAGCAGGACGGAATCGGGACCACCGCCACCCCGGCCGCCGTCACGCAAAACGCCGCCAGGAGTAGTCACGCCCCCAGCCCCAGCGGCCGTTCGTCACTGCGGCGAAGCTGCCGGCATCTTCCAGTCGCGGGGGGAGGTAGATAGCCTTCATCGTCTTCTCCTCAGCGGTTTCCGCGCGCCCTCGCCCCGGTGGCGTGCGCCCCGGTGGCGATACACGGCGGCGCCGCGCGCGTGGCCCGGGCGCCGGCCGGCTGGTCCAGCCCGTATGGTTGAAATTCCCCCGCCGGGTTCACTGGCGGTTCAGCTGACTTCCGGCGCACGACTCGGCCGGCACGGCCGTGGCATCAGGTGACCCACGAGTCCGGATTCAGTACATGCTGATGGGCACGCCGCAGTTCGACACCGGGCTCGATCCCGAGTTCGGTCACCAGCCGCCGGTAGACCGTCTGGTACTCGGCCAGTGCCTCGGCCCGCCGGCCGGTGTGTTCCAACGCAAGGATCAGCTGGGCCCAGAGACGTTCCCGGGTCGGATGTTCGACCGTGAGCGCCCGCAGGGTCGGCAGCACCCGGTCGTACTCGCCGAGGGCCAGGCGGGCGTCGATCAGGTCCTCGCACACCGCCCAGCGAGCCTCCTCCAGCCGGAGGACCTCCGCGCCCGCGATCTCCGCCGGGAGCTCGTCGAAGGCGTCCCCCCGCCACAGCGCGAGGGCGCCTTCGAAAAACCCGGCGGCGCGTTCCGGCGAGCCGGCGCGCACGGCGGCGCGGCCCTGCTCGGCGGCCGATTCGAACCGCTTAGCGTCGATCTCACCGGACGYGACGACCAGGCGGTACTCCCCCGGCCGGCTCTCGATGYGCCCGGGGCCGTTCCCCCCGGCTCCGGACGTGTCCAGGGGCGGCCGGAGGGTGTGCCGCAGCTCCGAGAGATAAGTCTTGATGTTGCCCCCGGCGGAGCGCGGCGGGGCATCCTGCCAGAGCGCGAGCCGCATCCCGTCCACACTCACCCACTGGCCGGCGTGCAGCAGCAGGGTCAGCAGCAGTATGCGCTTCTTGCGCTGGTCGATGCGGACCTGCTCGCCCGAGGATCGCCGCACCTCCAGCGGCCCCAGGACCGCGAACAGGAGACCGGCCCCGGTCACGGAGGATGCGTTCGGACTCGCCTCAGGTAGGTAGTCGTCGAGCATCGTGGCTCTCATCGATCGGGCCCCCGTTTCGGTTTTCCCGTGCGGGCCGGCTGGTCMCGTGCGGGCCGGCTGGTCCCGCCCGGGCCGATGCCGTCTCCCGACCCGGTGCTCCCGGCCGGGTGCTGGCCCGGTGGCTGAATACCCCCACCTCACCCCGGGTAGTCATCCGGTGCGTGCGGATATCGAGCAGCGCCCTCGGGCGGGTCGGGAACACCGGCCGGCGGCAGCGGAGCCCGGTCGGCGGGCCTCGATCAGAGTCAGATCCCGAGCTTCGCCCGCGTCTGCGGTCCGACGATCCCGTCAACCACCAGACCGTGCTTCAGCTGGAAGTCCTTGACCATGTGGTTGGTCTGGTACCCGAACTTCCCATCCACGCTGATCGGGTARCCAAGGCTGGCGAGCCTCTTCTGGATCTGGTGGACGTCGAGGCGGAACCCGAGGCCGACGGCCAGCGACGGGTAGCGGGCCGCGGGTGCCACCACGGCCGCACGCACCGGGGCAGYCAGCGAGGAGTAGGAGATGTTCGTGAACCGCACGCCGCGCGAGACGGCCGCCGCCGCCGCCTGTCCCCGGGCCAGGTAGCGGTAGTGCAGGCCGTTGGTGTAGGCGCTCCAGGCGGTGATGCCCTGGCCTTCACAGACCTTCTTCGCCGCCCAGGCGTTGACGGCCGGGTCGTAGAGGTTGCGGTTACCCACCCAGCCGGCGTGGGCCCGCATGTTGATCTGCCACAGGCCGCGCGAGTCCTCGCCGTAGGTGGCGTGGGCGTAGGGGTTGCCGCCGGACTCCGCAAGAGCCACCGCGACCCAGGTGGCCAGCGGAACGCCGCGGCAGCCGGGCAGTCCCGCGTTCGCGGCCGCGCTGGCGATCGTCACATCGGGGACCGTGGTGGCGGCCCTGGCCGGGCTCGCGGTGGCGAACATGCCGGCGCCGGCGCCGATCACACCGACGGCGGCGACAACGGCGCCCCGGGTCCGGGTGGAACGTTTCCGATGCTTTCCCTTGGCCATTTCTTTGACATCTCATTTCGGTGTCGTCGAACACAGACGGGTGATCGAGGGGAGGGATGCCGCTCGAAGGAGGGCGAGCGGAGACGACCGCGCTGGAGAAGGGCAGCACCCAGTGCCGGTCTGCCGGTGCGCCGAGAGGCCGTCCGGGGACGACCGGGGACGACCGATCGACGCGCCCTGGGGATCCCGGGGTCGATGGGCTGAACAGCACGGCAGGCGGCCGTGGTCATTCCGTTCCAGGCCTGGYGGGCCCGGTGGACGGCAGGGGTCAGCCGACCACAGACGACGAGGCCGGGTGGCTTTCAGCCGAGCTGGTGGTATGGCGCGTCAGCGCGATCGGCCGGTACGGGCACCGACCGGATGGCACGTTCTCGCGAAGACGTCAGGGCGAGAACGGCGCCCCGTATGGCGGGGACGCACCGCGGGTCGCGCCGAACGGCGTCACGGTCCAGAAGACCGGAGCCGAGCGTTCCTGAAACACAGGCAACGTCGAGTCCTTCCCGTACGCCTGCGAGGTTAGCTGTCGGGTTCGGGCCGGGAAGCCCGGCCGTTTCCGCGGCGTGCGCGTAACGGCTTAACCCCAAGGGTGGCCCGCAACGAGCCACCCGGAGGAACGTGGTTCCCCCGCTTCTGCCCAAGATCTCTCGGAGGGAGCTGCGGACCGTGGACAGAACTCGGCGTCGGCCCGGAGCTGTTGATACCCCGCAACCGTAGCGAACTACAGACCGTAGTGACAAGTACGAGTTGTGCCGAATCTGGGCGCATGTTGGTCACGATGCGTGCATAACGCTGCGATGCCGCAACTCTCGGACATCAATAGCAGCTACCGGTAGCGACGCAGATCACCCGTCACGACCGGATCTTGGCGATATGGCCGGTCTGTCGAGACGGGGACCGGTGGCCACGAGGTCCGGTAGTCACCGGGACCGCCCGGCCGTCCGGCAACCCAACCCCGGCAACCACGGCAAGCGGGAAGCCTGGCCCGGGGGTCGGGTGGCGTGCGGACGGGTACGCAAACGCGAACGGCGCAGGCTTCGAGCCTGCGGCTCGAAGCCTGCGCCGTTGAAAAACGGACGATGCGGTACGGGACGGACGACTGACCCGCGGATTCGCGTGATTCGCGCCGGCACCCGCCGAGGAAACACCTGCTGAGCGGTTGGGCCTCCCGCGAAGGCACACCCCGATCGGACCGGCACGCGGGCGCGCCCGGCACCGGGCGAGATCAGTCGACCGACCGGTCCCGCTGCCGTTGCCGTGGGGCCAGCCGCGAGACACGGAGATTCTCGAGGAACAGCAGGATRTGCGCGCCGACCGCACGCCGGCCGGGGCCGGCGAGCACGCCATGCCCCCCGGGCAGCGACGCCAGCCGGGCCCGGCGCGCGGTCCGCGTCATCATGCGCGCCAGCGCAAGCGGGCTGACCTCGTCGCGCTCGGCATGGAGCAACAGGATCGGCAGGTCGGGAAGCGACCGTGGGATCGGTTGTCCCGGATCCTCGCCCGCGATCTTCCGGTACACCAGCGGYAGGTCGAGCAACACGAGGGCATCCGGCCGGACCGCTGGCGAACCGGCGCCGACCAACGCCCGCAGGGCCCCGCTGTCCGAACCCAGCAGGACGAACGGACCATCGGGGGCACGCGCCTCACCAAGGGCGAGGACGGTGTCTCTCCCATGGTCGAGAAACGTCACCTGATAGCCGTCGAGCGCGAGCCGGAAAGCTAGGCCCTCGAAATGTTCGGCGGATTCTCCACGACCGGGAAGAAGGACCACACTGGCTCTTCTCGAGTGGGTGGGATCACCACTGGGCCAGTAACGGGTTCCCGGCCCCCCCACATATCCACGGGGGCGCGGATGAAAGTATGACGACGAAACCATGGACGACACAGCATGCTCCGATCGGAAACCGTCCAGAGATGTACCCGGTACTGACCGGACATCGATACCGAGGCGGCTGGCGTCCACGCAGGCGATGACGATCTACGGACAGACCTATCGAGTGACCGTGAATCAGGAGAACGCCAGGGAGAACACCGAGAGCGAGGGAAATCCGAGGAGGCTAGTAAAGCACGTGAAGCGGCCGGGTCGGACAACCGGACGAGGCCGCTCGCAGGAAGTCAATGTGGCCACGGACGACCAGGGGGGTCATCCGACCCACCGAGGAGAACATGACCATATTTTGCCTATCCGACGGCTACCTGTCAACATGGTCAATATTGTTACTCAGGTGTTTCACCCCATGTCCGCCCGAGGATACGTAACCGTAGCCACCGGTCGTGACCGAGGCCGCGCATCATGTGCCGCGCATCATGTGCCGCGCATCATGTGCCACGCGCCGCCGCACAGCCGGACGCCGGGGCGGAGTCGGGTGACCGCCGGCTGYGCCCCGGCGCCGTCGGGCCGGACGCGGCTCAGGCGGCGGYGCCCACCATCGTGTTGCAGCTCTCCGCGCAGGACCGRCATGCGCCGGCGAGCTTGGCGAGCTGCTGATCCTGCGGCATCCTCTCGCACATCTCAGCGCACATCACGCAGATCCGCGCGCACATCGCGCACATTTCCCCGTGCATCGGCGACATCCGGCACATCATGTCGGCGCAGGTCCTGGTGACGGCCGCGCAGTCCATCATCAGCCGCATGTTCGCCGACTCCATCATGGCGCCCGGCATGTCCATGCAGTAGGAGATCGTCTCCTCGCACAGAGCCGAGCAGGACATACACTCCTCGATGGCCTTCCGCATGTTCTTATTGATCATTTCAGCGTGCTGCATGAGAACCCTCCAGGCATTGGAGACGCGGCACCCCGTACCAGCGAACGGCCCGGACCACCTGACGGCAGCCGGCAGCGGGGYCCCTACGACGATAGCTTTCGGGGGCCGATCCRCATCTCGGTCAATCGCCGTCCCAGAATGGATCCGACGAAATCCCGCGAGCCATACTAAGGGTATTTCTTTTGATATTTCGTGAACATTCCGGAAAACGGGAGAGTCAGCCGGGCGGCGACACCGCGGGCCGCTCGGGAACGATTCTCGGCACCTCTTCCATCACCATGGTGGGGCGGACCAGCTTCCCGGGCAGCCGCGGGTGGGGCAGCACCGCGCGACCGCCAAGGAACACTCCGCTCACAGCGCCCGGCCGCTCGAAGATCGACAGGTCCCCGGGGTCCGCGTCGAGCAGGATCGCGTCGAAGGCGGAGCCGACGGCGATGCGGCCGGCTCCCTCACCCAGTCCGAAGAGCCGGGCTCCGGTCGCGGTCGCGGCGAGCAGCGCCTCGGGTGGGGTGAGCCCGGCATGGCGCAGCCGGCTGATCTCGGCCAGGTTCGCGCCGTGCCGGGTGCGGTGCCGGGCGTCGCTGCCGAGCGCGATCGGCACCCCCGCCGCACGGGCGACCGCGATCGTGCCGGCCAGCGCGGCCTCGGTGGCCTCGGCTCGGTCCGCCGCCCAGCCCGGCAGCACTCCGGTGGCCGCCAGCGCCGCCAGGTCCTGGTAGGGCGACAGGGTGGGGACGAGCGTCACCCCGGCGGCCGCCATGGCGGCCGCCACGGGCTCGGTGAGCCCGATGCCGTGTTCGATGGAACGCGCTCCGGCTGCGACCGCGGCCTCGATCGACCGCTCGCCCAAGGCGTGCATCATCACCGGACGTCCGTACCGCCGGGCCTCCGCGACGGCGGCCGCAAGCTCCACCGGGCTGAACTGCGGCTCGGGCTGCCCCGGCCGGGCGGACATCACCCCGCCGCTCGCGTAGATCATGATCCAGTCCGCACCCGCCCGCAGAATGCCCCGCACCGAGGCCGGCAGGCTGCCCGCCTCGGTAACGGTATGCGGGGGCCGGCCGGGATAGTCCGGCATGAGAAAATCTTCGGCCGACTCCAGCCCGGGACCGATGATCGCCCCGTCACCGTGCCGCCCGGACCGGCTCAGCCCGACGACGGACACGGCAAGCCGAGGTCCGGGCACGGTGCCCGCGCTGACCGCGTCCCGGATGCCGGCGTCGGCGCCGCCGGCGTCCCGCAGGTGTGTGACACCGGCCGCCAACGACGCCCGCAACGCGGCGGCGGTCTGCAGGACCCGGGTGGACAGCGACGCCGTCGCCAGCTCGAACGGATCATAGGTGGACTGCGTGACGTGGGCGTGGCAGTCGACGACCCCTGGCATCAGCCACAGGTCGTGGGCGTCAACGTCGACGGCGTCCCGGTCAAGACCGAGTCGCGTGYCGACCGCATGGATGATCCCGCCGCCGACGGCGACGTCGGTCGGCTCACCGAAGCGCCCGGTCCTGTCGAGGACGTGCACCCCCCGCAGGACGAAGGCCTCGGCCGCCTCTGATCGTCCGGGCACCGTCGACCGCCCGGACTCGGGACGCCCGGACTCGGACTGTTCCGTCGCGGTGGATCGCCCGTGCGCCGGAGGCTGCTCCGGAGTCAGGGATTGTTCCGATGATGCCGGGGGATCGGTCATGACCAGCGCCGTTCCTGCCGTTGACGACGACCTCCAACGCCTCGTTCCGGCCGGATCGAGCACCGACCGACAAACGCGCGGAGGCGGATGTCAGATCGAAGGTCGAGGCCGGGGTGCGGGAGGTCCGGATGTTCCGGAGGTCATCCGGATGTCAACGGGGACAGGCCGCCGTGTTGACGCGGCAGGTGTCGATGTGACGGCGATGAGTGAGTTCGACCGCGCGGCCACCCGGCCGAGGCCACAGCGTTACCGTGATCCCGCACCGGTCGTCCGACACGACGTCTCCTTCACTCGGCCCCGGATTCACTCGGCCCCGGATGACCGCGCTCAATATCATCTATCATACTCCCCCGTAATCACCGGTCCCGGATGACGCAAAGGGTCGAGGGACGAGCCGGCCAGGTCCGCTCACTGGCAAGCAACTCGTAGGAACGGACGCGATCCGCGTGYTAGCAGGCGATCGCGATGATCATCTTCTCGTCCACGCTCGATCGGCGGGCCCACACCTCGATGTCGGCCCGCTCGGCCGCCGGCACCGGCGGGTGCGGCCTCCGACGACGGCGCGGTCGGGACGAGAGATCGAGCCCGGGCAACGGCACACGATCGGCCTGCGGCGTTGACGGCAGGTTGACCGCCGTGGTGAGATCATTCGGTGTTCAGTCCGRCCGTTCTCGTTACGCGTGGCCACGTCGACTTCTCCCTGGTGAGTTCCGCCATCTGTACCGCGCGCTGAGCCGCGCGGCGGACGCGCTCGTCCGGCGCGCCCTCAGCGCGTTCCCGAGATCCACCGCTTCGGTCCGCTCCCTCGGCCTGGCCGGCCGTCGAGCCGGCGCGGCCGGAGGCCGGCGCGGCCAGCACCCCGCTCTCCTCACCTCGGCGCCCGCCGACTCGGAGGGCATGTCCGCATGCGGTTCGACATCCGACGGCGTCGACGAGCCCGACGCGGCACCCGGACCCCGAGCACCGGCCCTGGTGAAATGACCGTGCCGGCCAGCCAGTGCCGGCACGGATGTAGGGATGTACCGGCGCGGATCCACCGGCGCAACTCCACCCGCGCAGCTCCACCGGCGCAACTCCACCCGCGCACGTATGTCCCCGTGCGGCCGGCACCTTCTCCCGCAACATCGTCTTGTTCCATATCTTGTTCTGTGAAACGAGGAATCCTTCCATGTCCCGTCGCCTTTTCACCTCCGAGTCGGTCACCGAAGGCCATCCGGACAAACTCGCCGACCAGATCAGCGACGCCCTGCTCGACGCGTTCCTGGCTGGCGACCCCACCTCCCGGGTCGCGGTGGAAACACTGCTGACCACCGGGCACGTGCACGTGGCCGGCGAGGTCACCAGCTCCGCGCACGTCGACGTGACCGCCGTCGTGCGGCGCACCCTCACCGACATCGGTTACGACGCCGCCACCGGCTTCGACGGCGCGACCGTCGGCGTGCTGGTCTCGATCGGTGCCCAGTCCCCGGACATCGCCCAGGGCGTCGACAAGGCCTATGAGGCACGGGTCGAGGGCGGCGAGGACACGCTGGCCCAGCAGGGCGCCGGCGACCAGGGGATCATGTTCGGCTACGCCACCGACGAGACCCCCGACCTGCTCCCGCTGCCGATCACACTGGCCCACCGCCTCGCCCAGCGGTTGTCGAAGGTGCGTCACGACGGCCTGCTGCCCTACCTGCGGCCGGACGGCAAGACCCAGGTGACCATCGAATACGACGGGGACCGCCCGGTCCGGTTGGACACGGTGGTCGTGTCCGCGCATCACGCCGCCGACGTCGACCTGGCCACCCGCCTGGTTCCGGACATCCGCGACCAGGTCATCGCCCCCGAGCTCAAGCGGTTGGCCGAGGAAAACCTGGGCCTGGAGGTAGACGGCTACCGGCTGCTCGTGAACCCGACCGGCCGGTTCGAGATCGGCGGCCCGATCGGCGACGCGGGCCTGACCGGCCGCAAGATCATCATTGACACCTACGGCGGCTACGCCCGCCATGGCGGCGGTGCTTTCTCCGGCAAGGACCCGTCCAAAGTCGACCGTTCGGCCGCCTACGCGCTGCGCTGGGTCGCCAAGAACGTCGTCGCGGCCGGCCTCGCCCGGCGGGCGGAGCTGCAGGTCGCCTACGCCATCGGCAAGGCCGAGCCGGTGGGCCTGTTCGTCGAGACCTTCGGCACCGAGACCGTGCCGGTGCCGGAAATCGCGCGGGCCGTCTCGGAGGTCTTCGACCTGCGCCCGGCCGCCATCATCCGGGACCTTGACCTGCTACGGCCGATCTATGGGCAGACTGCCTCCTACGGCCACTTCGGTCGGACGCTGCCCGACTTCACCTGGGAGCGCACGGACCGCGCCGACGCGCTGCGCGCCGCCGTCGGCCGCTGACACCGGCAGCCGCTGACACCGGCAGCCGCTGACACCGGCAGCCGCTGACACCGCGCCCCCGGTCTTGCCTGACGACGACCCCGGTCCGCGCGGCTACGGGAGGCGCCACCCCCGAGAGGCGGTCAGAGTGGACCGCATGACCACTTCGGACCGGTCCGGGCGACGCGCACCGTCCGGAACACGGCCGCCTCCCGGAACACGCCCCGTCCCCCGGGCGCACCCCGCGACTGAATCAGGGTCCGGGGTGTCCCGGCCCGGGGAACGGCCCCGGGACGCGCTTGGCCGCCCCCTTCCCCACGGCGAGACCGGCGTGCCGCCGCTCGCCTCCTCGGCCCCGCTACCGCCGGCCGCGGCGCTCGCCGAGGCCCAGCGACTCCTCGACGCGGGACTTCCCTTCCAGGCACACGAGGTACTCGAAGCCGTCTGGAAGAGTCCGGAGACCGACCCCGGCGAGCGCGGGCTGTGGCGTGGGCTGGCACAGCTCGCCGTCGGCGTCACCCATCTGGCCCGCGGCAACGTCAAGGGCGGCGTGGCCGTGCTGCGGCGCGGCGCGGCGAACCTCATCCCCTACGCGGACCGGCCTCCGCACGGCGTAGCCGTTCCCGGTCTGCTCGCCTGGGTGGACCTGCGGATCGCCGACATCGGCCGGGCCCATCCCGGGCTGCCGTGCATCACCGCCCGGACCGCCCCGGCCGACGGCGGGCCCCGCCTCGTCGGTTAACCCCACCGCGCCACCCGCGGCGCGCCCCTGCCCGTTCTGCCCCGCCGCGGCGGGGCAGAACGGTGGCATTCATCCTAGAACGACGGTACGATCATCCTTCAGCTGGAGCGAGCAGTCCGGAGGATTTCACAGGTGGGAATCGGGTGGACCAGGGCGACTTCTTCATCAGCTACTGCCAGCGCGACCGGGACTGGGCCGAATGGATCGCCTGGCAGCTGCAGGAGGTCGGTTATCGCGTGTTTCTCCAGGCCTGGCATATCGGCCCCGGCCGCAACTGGGTCAGGGACATGGGTCAGGGGRTGGAGAACTGCCGGCACACGATCGCGGTGCTCTCGCCCGAGTATCTGAATTCCCCGTACTGCCGGGCAGAATGGCAGGCGGCGTTCGAATACGATCCCGAGGGCAACCTCCGTAAGCTCATCCCGGTGCGGATAGCGGAATGCACCCCTACCGGGATGCTCCGGCAGGTGGTCCACTTCGACCTCATCGGCATCGACGACGAGGACGCCGCCCGGGAGGAGCTGCTGCGCAACGTCCGCTCGGCCTGGGAAAAAGAAGGTGGTCTCGCGCCCAAGAAGCGGCCGGGCTTCCCCCCGGCCCAGGGCACCCGGACCGAGCCACCGGAGCCCGACCCCGCCGGTACACCTGGCACCCCCGCCGCCGTCACCCCGGACACCGGCCTCACCCTGCCGTTGCCGCCCACGCAACGCCCGATCACCTCACGGCCCACGTTCCCGCCGGAGGTGGCGGGATGGCGCCGGGCGGCCCGCGCCCTCCGTACCGCACTCACGCGGGGGTGGGTCGTGCTTCCGACGCTCGCCGCGGCCATCGTCATCGGAATCGCTTTCCAGGTGGCGGACGGCGGCCCCGGCGGAGTGCTGGTCGGCTCACTCGTCGCCGCGCTCGCCGCGGCCGCCCCGGCCTTCATGCTGTTCCCTCCGACGGACCGTACCGCGACGCTGGTGGTCGGTGGGGCCTGCGTGGTGGGCGCGCTCGGGGGGGCGGAAATCGCCCACGGCCGAGCGTGGGCGGCCATGGCCGAGGTGCTGGGCGCAGCGGCGTTTTCGGCCGTCTTCACCATCGCCATGCGCCCACCCCGCCCAGYGCCACCGGCCGATCCGGCGGACCCGGACCCGGCTGCAGTCACGGAGCCGGGCGTTCGGAACAAATCGGTCGTTACCCCGTAGCCCTCGGGGATCAGGCACAAGAATCGGCCGCCCTCGACCAACGGCGTCCTGCGCGGCATGGTTGGTATGCGACGATCAGCGCGGTGGGAGCGGGATGCGCGACCGGCCAGGTTCTCACCACCGGGATCCGGGGCACCGGGATCCCGGTGCGGCGGCCCAGTGGCGGACACGTGCCCCGGAGCTTGCCCCGCGCAAGGCCCGACGTCAGCGTCCCACGGATCGAGGAGTCGCCGCGATGTCCAATACCCGGTCGCGGCTGGGACGGCGTCCCATCGCCATCACCGCCCTGGTGATCCTGGCCGCCATCGTCGGCGTCTTCATCGGCCGGGCCTTCGGCGGAGACGGCCGTAGCCCGATGCTCGTGAGCACGCCCCCGAGCACGCCCCCGAGCACGCCCTCAGCGCAGACGGCGGCACCGGAACAGGCTCGGCGCGATGCGGCGACGGAGGCGAAGGCGAACCTGCACGCGACCACGTGCACGACCGTACGGATCATCGCCGGCCAGCCCCGCACCCCCTACTCGCAGTACGCGAGCACACTCGCGAAGCTCATCAGTGATCCGGCGCTGAACGGCGGCAACGGGTGGCGCGCCTTTCCTGATTCGGACACGAGCGGGACGTCCCAGAACCTCAAGAATCTCGGGGTTCCGGAGAACCGGCGCTRCACTCTCGCGCTGGCCCAACTCAACGTGGTGGTGGACGCCCAGAACGGCCGGGGCGACTTCACCGGCGGGGCCGTCGAGGGTCTGAGCCTCGTCGGCCAGATCTATTACGACGTTCTCCAGCTCATCGTCCAGGGTGACCCGCAAAGTCATTTATGCAGGTCAGCGGGGTTGTCGAGAGTGAGGATGGYCAGGAGCAGGGCGTTGTCGTGTCGGATTCTGCGGATGGTCGGGGCGATGCGGTTATGGCCAGCGAGGCGAATCAGCCCGATGATCAGGTTACGGAGTGTGGTCATGATGCGGGGCAGTGGGCCGGTCCGAACCCGCGAGGCATCCTCACGGAACGTCACATCGCGCACCCAGTGGACCTTGTTCTCGATCGTCCAATGYCCTCGGGCGTAGCCCGCKAGATCAGCGGGTGTRACCGCGTCGAGGGTGAGGCTCGTCAGGACGTGGACCGTGACAGTRCTCGGGATCGTCCGGGTGACCCGGGCCCGGCCCGTGCCGGTGGTCACGGTCCGCCGGACATGACGGCGGATCCGCGCCACGGTGCGGGCGTGGGGATAGCGGGCACGGATCGCCTCGCTGGCCTGGGCCAGCTGGATGGTGCGTCGTTCGAACCGTCCATGGGCCCTGCCCTCGGCGCTGTGCCCGATCGGGATCTTCGTCCAGTCGGTCGCCTGGTGGCAGTCGACCGACAACGCCGGGGTGTTCGCCTTCACCGTGAA
>NZ_MRUJ01000099.1:0-30400 GCF_002099325.1 Frankia sp. KB5
CGCCGCCCACGGAATCAACCTCACACCGAAGATCAAACCAGCGCGTTAATAATCTGCGAGCCCTTACGTCGCTCGGTCGGATTGAGGGCGGCGACGRCATTGTCGATGGTCGCGACGTTGCCGATGTTCGTTCGCAGCCGTCCGTCGCGCACCCGCTGTACGATCTCACCCAGTTGAACGCGATCGGACTCGACAACGAAGTCGACTGCCAGGCCGTCGGCGGGCCGCGCCCCGACCGGTCCGACGACGGACACCAGCGTTCCCCCGGCTCGAACCAGACCCGCGGACCACTTCTGGATGTCGCCGCCGATGACATCGAAGACCAGATCGACCCCGCCTACGTCCTCCAGCGCGTCGTTCTCAAGGTCGACGAACTCCTGCGCGCCGAAGTCGAGCGCCTTCTGCCGGTCGGCAGCGCGTCCGGTGCCGATGACGTACGCACCGAACTCGCGCGCGAGCTGCGTCACCATCGTCCCGACTGCGCCGGCCGCGCCATGCACGAGCACGCTCTGCCCCGCCTGAAGGCGGCCGTGCTCGAACAGCCCCTGCCACGCGGTCAGCCCCGAAATCGGCAGGCTCGCGCCCACCGTGAAGTCGACGTCGCCCGGGAGCGGTGCGAGATTGCGTGCCTCGACGGCCACATACTGCGCCAGGGTGCCGTCGCGATGCCAGTCCGAGAGGCCGAACACCCGCTGTCCCACCGACAGCCCCGTCGTGCCATAGCCGAGGACCGTGACCACTCCGGCCAGCTCATGCCCGGGGATCGACGGTGTTCGGTCACGGTCGAGACGATCGGTCCAGGTCGAGGGCCACGCCATCTCAGTCGGGACGAAACCCGACGCATGAACCTCAACGACGACGTCGTTGATCGCCGCCGACGGCTCGGGCCGCTCCACCAGGCTCATCCCGGCCGTTCCCGCAGCCTGGTCCGTCACGACGATCGCCTTCATGGGTAACTGCCTCCCCGGCCATTTGTCTTGGGCACAGTGGTGGGCACGTGTCGCTCACGGACGAACGCGGACGATCGTCTGCCCGCCGATCCGCCCGGTCGGGCCGAAGGCCGCGACGGCATCGTCGAGAGTTGCGATGCTGCCGATGTTCGTCCACAGCCGTCCATTCCGCCGCCCATTCCGCGCCCGCCGGACGATCTCACCCAGTTGGGCACGATCGGACATGACAACAAAGCCGATGGCCAAGCCACCCATCCGCAGGGTCAGCAGGAAGCGCCGGACAGATCGCGGTGCCATCCGCCGACACCGATGAAGTCCGGGTCAGACGGCACGGTGCGGCCCCGAATCTCCAGCCTGCGGGCGAACGGCCGGGTGCGCAACTCCGCCGGCGCGGCCGATCAGACGCAGCGTGGTGTCAGGATCGAGACCCGGTCCACAGCCGCTCCGCCCTGGCCAGCTGGTGTGGAATCAGGAAGATGGTCACGCCGCGCCCGCGACAGCTCGCTTCGGACCGGCGGGCTCCAGGAGACGAGACCCGATGCCGGCGTCACACAACACCAAGATCGTCGAATATCGCAGGGTTCGGATATCAGCGCCCTGCCAGTCAACTGAGCTTTTGTAGGGTCTTGCGACTGATGCCTGGATCGTACCCGCTTCGGTGGATACCTGAGGTAGCTGCCCGATCTGCCGGGAGAGCGAGCTATGGGCGCGACACGTCGCGGATTCACCGAGGAGTACAAGGAGCAAGCGGTAGCCTTCGTCATCGACGGCAGCCGTCCGGTCGCCGAGGTCGCCCGGAACATCGGCGTCCATGAGATGACGCTGGGAAAATGGGTGAAGAAAGCCAAGGACGTGGAATCCGGAGACCGCCACTGGCTCAGACGGCTCGGGTGGGCACGCGATCTACCCGTCATGACCGTCTTCGCCCCGGCCTGCCCCACCTGGTCGGCCACCACACGGAGGAGCCGCACTTAACGGCGAACTTAACCGCCGTAGACTCGTATGATGTTGGCTATGGTCGGCGACAGGGCCTCGCATGCCACGCCGTTGTCGGTGGCGCGGTCGCTGCGTCTGCTCGGCGAGCATGTGTCGACCTGGCGGAAGCTGAACCGGCTGACCGCGGCCCAGGTCGCCCAGCGAGCCGGGATCTCCCGGGACACGCTGCGCGCCATCGAGCAGGGTAAGGGCACCGCGAGCACCGAGAACCTGTTCAGGGTGCTACGCACCATCGGGATCATGGATGCCGTCGTCAGGGCCACCGACCCGTACGAGACCGACGTCGGCCGGCTGCGCATGGACGAGATCCTCCCCAAGCGAGTACGGCGCTGATGGCCGGACGGGATCCTGTCGAGGTCACCGTCGAGATCGACGGGCAGGAGACCGCCGCAGGGACGTTGTGGCTTCACAACCGCGGCGGACAGAGCGCCACGTTCCGATATGCCGACGCCTACCTGACCAACCCGGCCGGATACGACCTCGACCCGGCGCTGGCCAGAGCCGCCGGCGTCTTCCACACGCCGGCGGGGTCGGCCATCTTCAACGCGTTCGCCGACAGCGCCCCCGACCGATGGGGTGAGAACCTCATGAGGCGTGAGGAGCGCGAGCGCGCCCGCGCCGCCGAGACCACACCTCGCACTCTCGGTAAGGCCGACTTCCTTCTCGGCGTCCGCGACGACACCCGCCAGGGAGGTGTCAGGTTCCGCCAGCCGGCGACCGCCACCTACTATTCGACGCACCGGCACGCGGTCCCACGGCTGATCGACCTGGCCCGGCTCATGCGAGCAGCCGACCGCGTCCGCGCGGAGGGCGACTTCGACCGCGACCTCGCGGACCTCATCGACGCAGGTAGCTCGCTCGGCGGCGCGCGCCCCAAGGCGGCGGTGCGGGACGTGTCCGGGCGGCTCTCGATCGCCAAGTTCCCGCGTTCGGACAGTGACGAATGGGACGTGGCCGGTTGGGAGGAGGTACAATTGAGGCTCGCTCGCAGAGCGGGGCTCACCGTGGCGGAGTCGGAACTGCTGACCGTTACCGGCCGGCACGTACTGCTCCTGAGCCGCTTCGACCGCATCGGCGCGCGGCGTCTGGGGTTCGCAAGCGCCCTGACAATGCTCGAGGCCTCCGACGGGGACCTTCGCAGCTACCTCGAGATCGCCGAGGTGATCGAACGCTACTCGCCGAGAGCTGACGCCGACCTGCGTGAGCTCTACCGGCGGATCCTGTTCTCCATCCTGACCGGGAACACCGACGACCACCTGCGCAATCACGCGTTCCTGCGCGAGCGAGACGGCTGGGCRCTCTCTCCTGCCTACGACCT
The DNA here is from genome assembly GCF_002099325.1 of Frankia sp. KB5. Classification (NCBI taxonomy): domain Bacteria; kingdom Bacillati; phylum Actinomycetota; class Actinomycetes; order Frankiales; family Frankiaceae; genus Frankia; species Frankia sp. KB5. Next base: position 3,265 of record NZ_MRUJ01000099.1, read on the forward strand.
CAACCCCAATCCGGACAACCCGGCCCGGCTGAGCACGGCCRTCGATCTCGACAACACCGACGCAAGCATCGACCTCGCGCTGTCGGTGGGCAACTACTTCCGCTTGTCGCCGCCGAGGGCCCGCGACCTCGTCAGGGAGGTGGAGACCGCCACGGCGGGCTGGCGGCAGGCCGCAGCCGGGCTCGGCATCCCGAAAAGCCAGGCCGACCGGATGGCAGCGGCCTACGAGAGCGAACAACGACGGATCGCCCGTGCTCTCAGGGTGCCTTGAGATTGGCTCCGGTATCGGGCGTCACCCGGCCCCGTCCGGCCTATCGGTCAATCCTCGGACATGCCGGCGGCCCCGCCACCAGACACGATCAGCTCATCGCCTTGCTCACCGTCGTCCGTGACACACTCAACGATGTCATAGACGCTGGAGGGGAGCCGGAGCGCCGCCTTCCCGCTACCCGCGCGTGGCGGCCACGGGACGCGAGCGCCGGACACCGTAGAGCTACGGTGTCCGGCGCCGCGGCGGCCGGAAAACCCGGGCGGTCATTGCCGATTGGAACCCGTGCCGGACGCCCTCGCCAACCCCGCTACATGTTTCTCCTAGCGGTTCGCCGTATTTCAGTGGCGTTCCGTCCAGGTCCTCTCGTCAGCTCAGTCCCAATCCCAATCCCAATCCCAGTCGTCCTTGTGGCGCCGGTCCTTACCGTCCTTGCCGTCCCACCGGTCCTTACCGTCCTTGCCGTCCCACCGGTCCTTACCGTCCTTGCCGTCCCACCGATCCTTACCGTCCCACCCGTCCTTACCGTTCCAGCCGTCCCACCCGTCCTTACCGTTCCAGCCGTCCCACCCGTCCTTACCGTCCCACCGGTCCTTGCCGTCCCAGCCGTCCCAGCCGTCCTTACCCCAATGATCCTTGGCGATCTTTTCATCCACCGGGCCACCGAGATAGCTCGACGCCAGCGCGCTCGTAGCCGCCGGCCCCACGGTGACGAACACTGCCGCCGCCGTAGACACCGCGACAACCGCGGCTTTCCGCCTCACGGACTTGTCCACGCTTCCTCCAGAACCGAGAGAGAGAGTGAATCGCTACTATCGGTAACAGAGACTAGCGTGCTCGACGAGGTCCGCAAACGGATCATCGACCGACTTCGACGATCAGCTAGCCACGGAGCGTGGCCTTAGCGGGATGAAGAGGAGATTCCAACTCCTATACACCCGCTGGAAAGGGAGATGCGGAATGTTGAGGTTCGCGGTTCACGGACTCCCACCACGCATGGTAATTGTCGGGTGGGTAGTAGGCGGTCATGCCCTTCGGCATGAATCGGTCCAATTCTGACAACGGCGCCTCGTCCGGAGTGATATACGTCAGCTGCCGGGTCGCAGGAGGAGATGGCGCGGTCCGCCTCCTGACGGATCCACCCGGCCCAGGCGAGCGCTGCTGCGTGTTCGGATTCCTCCGGCGTGTCGCCGGCATCCGTCGAGGGCAGGCCACGCTTCCGCCGCAGCCAGAAGTGATCAAGGTGGTCTATCGACTACAAAATGGCCTGGGAGGCGGGATACAGCTGCTTCAGTAGTTTGCCGAACTCCCCCGATGTGTTCCATCTGTCGAGCACGATTCCGAGCTGCGCGGCAAGGTCGCCTCGCCTGCCGTCCGCTGGATCTGGGAGGACTGCCTGTATGATCGCCTCGGCATGCTTTTCGAAGGTCATGTCGTCGTCCACAGTGTGTTCCCACTTCCGCGGCCTCGGCAATCGGCTCTCCGCCTTTGGACTGATCACTGAGACGAGATAGTCCAGCACGGGCATCGCCCGGCCTGTTGCCTCGATATCCGCATCGCCGCGAGCCAGGTGCCAGACCGCCGCCGAGTCCGCGGCAGAGAACACCTGAGCGAGATCACGCCGTCTCTCCAGCTCGCGTTGGTACTCGTCGGAGAGGACGGGAACCGGGGTCATCGCCATCGTAGGGACTACCACTGGCGACGGAGGAGCCTTCTCCGCATCCAGAATCCCGCGCACCGGCCACGCCTGGACGACTGTCACTCCTGTCAGAGCGAGCGCAAGAACTACCCAGATCAACAACGGCCCGCCCACGATCCACCCCAGAAGAAGCGGCGTGGCGAGGAGACCGAAAAGGTTCATGACGAAGACGACCCACTGACTCCTGGTCATCGTTGTTCCTCTCGTCCTGCGGCGGGCGACGGCTGGGTGTCACCTGGCGAGGAGGGCGGACGCAAGCCGACATCCTCCCCGAAGAGCTCCTTATCGATCCGGTCGAGGAGATAGGTGCGAACTGCGGCCTGGTCGGGCGCCATCGGATCCCCCAGCGGCCGATCCACCCAACGACCGAGGATCGCCCGCAGCGATGAAAGCAGATCAAAACGTTCACGCAGCGCGTCGACGAGCAAGTCCGGTAAAATCGTCGGCCCCCGCCCAACAGCCTGCACCACGTCATCCAGCCAGAGATGGACCAGCCCGATCGTTTCCTTCGAGGGCGGCGCATCGGCCTCGAGCACAAGGATCCACCCGCCACGGAAAAGCTCCCCGCATTCGGGATCGTCGACAGGCCGCCATCCGACGGCGTCCCTGGCATACAACCGAGAGGCCGACACCAGGCGCAGAAAAACCTCCGCGTTCCCCGTCGATCCGCGGACGRCATAGGGCGCTCTCACGGACCGGCCAAGTACATAGCGATAGTTGTCCCGGTCGGCGCTTGCCAGGGTCTCGACGGCATCGATGGCCGCGCTGGCAACCTGCGGATTCTCATGCGCGGCGAAGTTGTGCAGTCGGGTCAACGCCTGAAACGGATAGATATCATATATTATTTTACCAGAGAGCTCGATACACATACGCGCCAGGTAGGCGTCCAGCCGATGATCCTCCGACCATGCACGGATCCGCTGCCGGAACTTCCGGCCGCCGGTTCCCTCCGCTCCCTCCTCCAGGCCCTTCGTAAGCAGGCCCAAGCACGCGGGGATCGCGGCGACACGACGGCGACCGATCCAGTGATACRCAAGATCCAGGGCATCATCGGCTCGATCACTCCGCAACGACTCCTCGGTGAACCGTTCCGCGAACCTCGTCAGAACATCGTTGGGCCAAAAGATCCCCGGCGGCGAGGGAAGCCGTTCCGCCCAATCGAGAAAGGCCGGACGCAACGTCGGGTAGTTGTCCCAGGCATAGTGGCGCGCGGCCACGCCGAATCCCGTCTTCTCAAAACGGATCGGTCTCTGCTCGTCGCGGACGACACCGATCTCTCCCAGGCGGGCCAGAAAACCTGGGCGGGTCAACGCGTGGTCATCTGGAAGGYGAAACTCACCGGCCCGGGCGAGCTCCCGTTGCGCAACGAACACCAGGTCCCGATCCGCGTCCTCCAGCATGGCCGCTGTGATGAGAAGGAGAGCGTTCATGCCGGTCCGATCGTTCTCGAGCAGACAGTCGATCTCCTTCCCATAATCGCTGTCCTGCCGTTTGACCTCCCGCCAGGCCAACCGGAGGCAGTCCGGCAGAGCCGCGCCCGGACGCATACCCAGGAGTTTCGCTGACGCTACGGCCACCCGGCTCACCTGATACAGCGTGGCGGCCCCGAGATCGGCGAGATCGGCGGACTTTTCGATGATCTTTACTATCGTCGCAAGATCAGGCTGCGCGCTTGGTTGCATGGATACGGCGAGGTGTGATTGCAGCACGGCACGCCAGTCCGGCCGGCTCATCTCGGGCACGAGTCGCCGCAGCTCGGCCGGCAGCCATCTCACCGAGTCCGCTGGAAGAATGACCGCCAGATAGCGGGCCGAGCCGGCAACGACGTCCCGCAGCGCCTCAAGCCGCTTCGCCAGTTCCTCGGAGCGAGACGGCATCAATTCGGACAGGTCGAGAAGATACCGCGCCTGATCGTCCAACGCTTTCTGGGGAATGTCCGGCTCGTCGTCTGCCTCGACATCGGCGGGAATACGCTCAATCCTCTCCGTCCCGGCCCTGGCACCACCGGCTCCAGCCACCAGCATCCACGCCGCGGCGTGGATGCCGTCTCCGGGGGATCCCGAGAGCAGCACCAGGCGGTGTTTTTCTATCTTTTMCGCCGCATCCGCGAAGCCGGTGGGCCGAACGAACACTCCGCTCAGCTCGCGAAGAGTCGCGCCGGAGATGGCTTCGGGCCGGCGAACTCGCTTCTTTGCCAGGTCGATCAGATTCACAATATTCTTGATGTCGCCGTTTCCCAGATGGGTCTGCGCCCGATTGTCACCACTTACCGAGCCGCCGACGTTGCCTGCTCCACCGGATTTTCCTGCCCCGCTGACATTACCGGTGTTCCCGGCCCCCGGTGGTTCGGCGGCGGCCGCTGCGCCGGCGCCGGCTGCTTTCTCGTCCGGGGGCACATTACCCGGCGGTTCGTGCGGCAAGGTTTCATCCGCTGGACTGGCGCCAGGCATAAGACTCCGGATGTCAGTCATCGTGTGCGCCCTCCACGCCCGAAGTCCCCTTTTCGTCCACGGCTCCGGGGTCCGGGGCCGTGGTCGGGGATCCCTGCGTGAAGTTAGAATCACCAAAATTAGGGCGGTCGAGCGGCGCGGCGAACTGGTGGCCCTGGCCATAGTGTTCCGGGCCATGGTGCTCGGTACGCGGCCCGATCTGCTGGTCGCCGCGTGGGGCGTGGGTATCTCTACGGGTCGTGCGGATCGGACCAGACGCGGTGTTGATGTCACCGATGCCCACGTGCGTCTGCGGCCGATTATCCCCGAAGACCGATCCGCCGACGTTGCTGATACCACCGATATTTCTGATGCCGCTGATATTTCTGGTAGCGCCGCTCTGCCCAAGGTCGGCTCGGCTACGGTCCGATGGCGTGGAAGCCTCGGCCGCCGCCCGCGACGGTGCGGCTGGAACCTCGGGAACGCGGAAGCCGCGGTGCAGCAGGCCGCCCGACGGTCTCGGCACATACAGGTACGCCTCGTCGCGGTATGTCTTCACCTCGACGGGGGCCTTCACGAACAAGGAGTCGTCCAGCCCGCTGTAACCGCTGAGCACGGCGTCCTCGTAGGCCCGTGACGACAGGATCGCGGCCACCAGGGTCGTCCGGGGATTCGACTCTTCCAGCAGGTGTCGTACCGCGGCGGCGTCAAGCTGGCGGTGCAGGGCAATACGGGCCGCACCGCTGCCGTCACCCAGCCGGTTCGTCCCCGAATCGGTCGTCGATCCCACGTGCAGGCTCACCCGCATCCGCAGCGTCCGGTCGGCCGCGGCAGGTGCGACGGGCGCGACCTTGTTCCGGTACTCCAGCTCCTGCTGGAGGTTGTCCAGGAACGGGTGGACGAGCAACGGCAGCATCGAGGGCTCGAAGCCGAGCACGTACCCGTCGCCGGTGGTGTCGGAGAAACGTTCCATCGATGGTGATTCGGACCAGCCAGAACGCGCGAACGCTCCGGTGAGGATGTCCGGCACCGCCCGCGTCATGTCCTCGTGCCAGCGTCCGGGGTAGCCGCTGAAATCCTTGATGTCGACGACGAGCAGGGCCCGGTAAGGGGGCATTGCCATGCTGTCGGTGCCGCCATGGACCGGTGTAGAGGCCATCGCTGAATCCTTCGCGTTCGCGGGAGAGCACGGATGTCGTGCCCGTGTTCTTCAGCGTCGCGGCGGAAGAGTGACAAAAACGTCCATCGACGGACGGTTCAACGGTGGCACGGACCACATCTCGTCGGCCCACCGGCTCCCGTCAACGGAGAACCAGCGGACGACCTGGAGCCCGCCGGGCCAGCCGGCATGCTCAGCCGGTCGTGATGCCCACCTCGGCCCGCAACCGTGAGATATCCGCCACCGCGAGCCGTGGCCCCGGCCTCAGCACCTGTTCCTCTCGCAATGCCGCCACATGTGCGGCCACCGTGCTCCGGGCGAGTCCCAGGGACTCCGCGACGGCATCGAGCGAGAACGGCACCCGCATCGGATCGGGCAGCTCCGGTCCGGCGAGGGCGACCAGTTCCAACAGCAGGCGGGCGACCCGCTGCCGCGGCGAGAAATGCACGAGCTGATGCTGATAGGGAACCGTTTCGGACAGCTTGCTCACCACGTAGTCAGCCAGCGCTCCCTGAACACCGTGCCGCCGCAGGAAGGAGTCGAGCGTGGCGGCGGAGACCCGATGCGCCTCGCATCGATCGATCGCCTGCACCGTGGCGGTGCGTCCGGTTCCGATTCGCGCCATCTCACCGATCATGTCCCCGGGCGAACGCAGCGCCAGCAGGAGGGCCGAGCCCTCCGCGTCCACGCGCACCACCTTTACCCGGCCGGTGGTCAGCAGAAGCAGGAAATCATCTGGATCGCCCTGACGCAGCAGCACCTGCCGCGACCGGAAATGGCACCGGGAACCGCATGACAACAACGCCTGCCAGAGACGGTCGCCGAGGATAGCCTGCATTCCCCGCCGGGCAGGCCGGACAGAATTGGTCATCCCACAGAAGTATCGCGGATCGGGCCCGCATTCGGYGCCGCCACCGAGAGGATGCGACTGAGGTGACCGACCAGCGGTCTTGTCCGATCAATCCTTTCTATCCGGTTCGCCCGATTCGCTCTCGGCCGCGATGCACCGATGTACCGATGTACCGATGTACCGTGCCGCGGATGGTCGAACTGCTGCCATCCGCGGCACGGCGCCCGGCTCCCCGTGCCATCGGCGCAGGRCCTCGTTCACCGGCCGGGCCGGGCCCCGGGTGGACGGGTTACTCGACTACTCGACGCCCTCGAAAATCCAGCCCCTGTCCTCCCTGAAGATAGGTGACAGGGCAACCAGCGGCGGGTAGATGAGCGCCGGGTGAAGTCCCAGGGTCAGTTCATTGTCCGGGACACCGATGGTGAAGGTACCCGACTGGGGACCATCAGCGATCTTCCATTCACGCGGCTCCGGGAGCACACGTACCCGCTCGAATGTGTCCGGGTCACCATCGAAGCTCACAAAAGCCCCGCCGGACGGCTTGCGGATCGTGTAGGTGTCGCCGGCGGCGCGCCGCACCTGCCACACCTGCCCGCCGCCGTTGYCGTCAGGCAGAAGGACGAGGTTGCCCCCGCCCACGTCGGTGAGGGTCTGCTGCCCGGCGATGCTGATTCGGTAGATGCCGTCGATCACACTTGCCACGCTTGGCTCCTCTTCCGTCAAAGGAACAACTGGTCACGGTTGCAACCAGCCGCGATTGAGAATGTTGCTGCCTGCACCAGAGTCAGAAGGAAGATCTTCTCTTTGATGACATGATGAGACCCTTTTTGGCGGTTCGATGAGCCAGGAAAGCTCTGCGATGGGGCACTGGACGAGCAGACCGTGGTGGCAGCGGACAGCCAGGACGCTAACACCATCATGCCCGCTGGCGTCGGCGTTTCGGATCAGCGRCACACACTAAAAATGCAGATCAAGACCCGACTCGCGCCGTCCACGTACCCAACGATATCTTCGCACACCAAACCGCGCTTTGTGGCCGGACTTCGCCCTCCTGTTCCCCCCGACGTCCCACCAGCCGCGCCGAGCGGTGTCCCGCCGCGCCGCGGCGCGGCGGCGCACCGGTGGCGCGAGCCCCGCGAGCGCACCGAGGGCGAGGGCCGCCGTGTGGCCGACCGCGTMGAGCTCCCCACGGCTCACCCCCTTCATCATCACGGGGAGTACGACGACGAAGGTCAGTGACGCCAGAGCGCGCAGCGACCGGCGGGAGGGCAGCACCACGAGCGCGGTCAGGGCGGTCGCCACGACATAGCTCGGCCCGACATCCAGGACGTGCAGAGCGGTCCGCGGCAACCCGCCGGTGACGACCCGCAGGTCCAGCACACCCTGGGAGATCAACGTCGCCCCGGCGTGCCCACCCAGCACGACGGCCAGCGCGGTGGCGCCTCCCGCCGTCGCCTCCAAGCCGCCCACGGCCAGGCCCGCGAACATGAGCCACGGCGCCAACGGCCCCTCGGGCAGCCACGGAATACTGCCCACAAGCACCCCGAGGGGATGGTGGCGCATCTGGTCGAAGGTTGTGCTCATGGCCCACTGCCAGCGGGTCGCCGTGGCCGGGTCGACGTACTGGAACACCCGCGCCGCGACGAGGGCGCCGAGCAAGGAGTCGGTCACCGGGAACCGGCCTACGGTCACCGGCAGCCGCCACACGACCGACCACGGGCGTCCCGACCACGGGCTGGCGGCGCCCTCGGCCCCGTGAACGTGCTCCGCGCCGGCGGGGCCGTCGTCACCTCTGGCGGTACCGTCGTCGCCTCCGGCGGGGGCCGGTGTGCGGACGGTCATGGGACTCCGGCCCCCGGTCCACCTCGGATGTTCTCCGCCGGCGCGGCCCATCCCCGCTGATCGCCCCGGCCTGGAATCGAGCACGCCACGGAACACTCCCGCCTGACGAGAAGCAGGGCCCATCTGAAGAATGTCTTCGCCCGGCGCTGTCATTCCCGGCACCGCGGCAGCCGACCAGATGTGCCACGGTCGCGCCGGGCGGATGGTCGCGCCGGGCGGATGGTCACGCCGGGCGGACGGGGCCGACAGTCACGCCGGGCGGATGGTCACGCCGGGCGGTACCGCCCACAGCAGGCTGTCTCGAAGCGCCGGACGCCACACGCCGAAGTCGTGGCCGCCGGGGCGCAGCCGCAGCACGACGTCGAAGCCCGGACGCTCCCCCAGGGCGCGGGCCATCGCCTCCGTGTCGCCCAACGCCTCATGATCGCCATGTCCGCAGTCCAGCCACACCCGCATCGGCGGGAATGGTGGGAGCGTCGCCGCGTACCGGGCCGGGGTGTTCGCCGCCACGACCAGAGCGAGATCGGGCCGGTTCCCGAACAGGCCGACCATCCCGCCGTCGTGGGTCGGTTTCGACATCCCGGACATATCAATGATCGTCTCGACGAGGTCACGGTGGCGTAGCCCGAGGTTCAGCGCGCAGAACCCGCCGGCGGACATTCCGACGAAGATCCGGTCGGCTCGGTCCGCGATGGCGCGCAACCGCCGGTCGACCGTCGAGATCACGTCGTCGATCAGATAGGTCTCGATGTTCTCGCCGGGCCGGTCGACGCATTCGCTGTCGTMGAGCCAACCGTGACTCAGTCGCGGGGMGACGAGGATCGCGGGCCGGCCGACCCCGGCAAGCAGCGCGCCGACCTGCGCGGCCCGGCCCGCCCGGTACCAGTCGACCGGCACCCCCGGCGAGCCATGCAGAAGGTAGACGACGGGGAACCGGACGTGCGGTTCGGTGAAGTACTGGGGCGGGAGGTACACCAGTGCCTGCTTTGCCTCCTTCACACCGAACCCGCTGTGCGTGCCGGGGACCAACAGGTCGATAACCGATCCGTCCGGGTGCGGCGGCGCTGGCGCCACAGCCTCCCGCGCCGACCCCGTCGGCCAGGACTTCACCCCGATGACGTCGTCGACCCGCGGCAGGTAGCCGTAGTAGGCATTGACCAGATCCGCCGCCGTCACCAACGTGAGCAGCATGGCGAGGACGCCCATCCCGAACGCGGCGGGGYGTCCCACCCGGTTCCGATGCCCCGCCCGGCGCCGGTGGGCCAGCCACCCGCAGCCTGCCCAGYAGGCGAGCGACATTCCCGCCAGGGACAGCAGGAACCACTTCCCGATGACGACCAGGGACCCCAAATCCACGCTCCCCTGCGAGTGTGTCCACGGTGTAGACAATATGGACGACGTAGACAATATGGACGACGTAGACTGAAGGTGATGGTCAGTCCGGCCCGGGGCCGGTCGAGGTGTCCTTTCTTCGGGCACGGTGATGGAGGCCGGCCGTCCCAGGCCGGGGCAGTCGGGACAACCGGGATAGTCGGGACAACCGGGATAGCCCGGACAGATGGTCGCGCCAGCAGGGCCAGACCAGGAAGGCCTCGGCTTCGAGCATCGCCAAGGCGATCCGTGGTAGCTCGGAACTGGCGGGGTAGCAGATATAACGGGGCTGCCAGGTGGGTTGAAATTTGGCGTTGAACCGGTACAAGCTATCGATTTGGAACCAGCGGGACAAGAATATTAACAGGGAACGCCAGCAGCGGATGACCGGCCCGGCGCCCAGGCGCTCGCCGCGTTCGAGCGCGGACCGGAAGAACGCAAAGTTCAGCGACAGCCGTTCGACGCCCAGCTCGCGGGCCTGGCGCAGGGCGCTGACGATGAGGAACTCGTTCAGCCCGTTGTCGGCGGTCCGGTCCCGCGTCATCGCGTCCAGCGACAGGCCGTTGGGGCCCCACGGCACGAAATGCAGCAGGGCGCGCAGCCGGGGCTCGGTGCCGGCCGCGTCGGCATGCGACGTGCCGTCCTCGATGCCGCTTGTCGTGTCGTTCGCCGGGTGGCCCGGAGCACCGTTCACCGGGTCGTCCGCGTCGTGGGGACCCGCGTCATGGGGACCCGCGTCATGGGAGAACGCCATCACGGCTACGCAGTCGCCGTCCGCGCCGCCGCCGAGGCGGCCGAGCGCCATCGAGAAGCCCCGTTCCGTCTGGGTACCCCGCCAGGCAGCGGCCTGTGCCTTCAGCCRGGCGATGTCGGCCGGCGCGAGATCGCCGACCCGCCGCGCGACCGCGGTGTAGCCGGCGCGTTCCACCCGGGCGACCGCCTGGCGAACGTTACGCATCGCCCGGCCCTCCAGCGTGAACGACGCCGTGTCGACGATGGCCTCGTCACCGAATTCCAGCGCGCACAGCCCGGCGCGGGTCCAGGCGAAGCCACCCGCCTCCGAGCAGCCGAGGACCGCCGGCGTCCACGCATGATCGGCCGCCTCACGCAGGAACTCCCTGATGGCCCCCGGCCAGGCCTCCCGGTCACCGAGCGGGTCTCCGCTGGCCAGCATCACGCCGGAGACCACCCGGTAGGCCACGCAGGCCTTGCCGGTCGGTGACCAGATCACCGACTTGTCCGACCGCAGCGCGAAGTATCCCAGCGAGTCGGCCTTGCCGTGCCGGGCCAGCAGGGCACGTATCCGTTCCTCGTCGGAGTCGGTCAGCCGGGGCCGGGGCTCGGGCGGTCGCAGCGCGAGGTAGCCGGTGGTCACTATGGTCAACAGGCCCATCGTCAGCAGCACGCGGGCGGCGAGGCCGGAGAACCGGTCGGAGGTGAACCGTAGCGGACCGGGGATCCCGACGAGTCCCTCGACGATCTGTTCGAACTGGGCGGACAGCGAATGCGGGCCGACGATCCGGTCCTGGCGCACATAAAGCAGCAGGAACCCGATCCCGATCGAGACGACAGTGAGCAGCAGGCCGACGCCGAGCGCCCGCCAACGCGTCGACGGGTCGCCCTTGGCCCGGAACTCCCCGTGGACCAGCAGCAGGGCGATGAGCAGCGCGGCCGATCCGGCCGCCTCCTCGTAGTCCAGACCCTTGGCAACGTGGAGCACGATGCTCACGCCGAGCAGGACCACCACGGCCCGCCAAGCCCGCCGCTTGCGGCGGCGCAGCCCCGGCGTCAGCAGCACGAGCAGCATGCCGACGACGACGGTGAACGCGGCGGCCTGCTGGGAGGCCGCGGGGGGCAGGAGCACCCGCAGGTCCTCCAGGCGGGAGCGCCACTCCGGGGTGACCGCGGAGATGACGTCCACCAGGCCGACAACCAGAGCCAGCAGCGCGGCGATCCGAGGCGCCCACGGCTGTTTCCAGGGGGGCAGCACGGGCATCCGGCCGCTCTTCCTGCCGGGACGGACGCCGGGTGATGTCGTCGACGGCGGGGCAGACGACGGCTGTGAGGCAGACGACGCCGGTGAGGCAGATGACGCCGGTGAGGCAGACGACGCCGGTGAGGCAGACGACGCCGGTGAGGCAGACGACGCCGGTGAGGCAGACGACGCCGGTGAGGCAGACGGGGCACGCGGTGCCTGGGGGGCAGGCTGTGCGGAAGGGACAGGAGGGACGGGAGAGGCCGCGGACCCCCGACCGACCGGACCAGACCGGGCGGACAGGCCCCGGCGGGCGCCGGGCCGCCCGGGTTCCGGCCGCACCGCCGGGCGTGGCCACCACCGGCGCCGGATGACGGCGCGCTCGTTCGCCTCGGGCGGCGCGTTTCCCCCCCGCCGCCCGTCGGCGGGGCGCCCGGCCGAGGTGCCCGATGCCCCGGTCCCGCTCGAGATTCTCATGATCCCTATCGTCTCCCGATGGGTCGCTTGCTATGGCGCTCAGGACCTGGAGACGATAAACCGCCCCGTCACGGACGTTCCTCGTGCCACCCGATCGTAGCCGGGCCGAGTCGCGGGGTGGTCACGCGCAGAAGGCGCCGAGTCGTGGACGAGGGCCAGGCGGGCGTCCCGGGCCGGCAGGGAAGGACGACCTGGACGATCTCCGCCCGAACGTCTAGACACACCCAGCAGACCAGCTCACATACGACATTTAGGCAGTTAACTCACTTATCTAGCTCACTTATTACTCCCATCCGGACGGAGGTGACCCTGTGAGGTCGATCCGCGGTCTACTCATCCTGCGCTGCCGCTGCGGCCATGYGCGTCATGACCACGAGCACTACCGGCCCGGCTCGGATTGCGGCCGATGCGGGTGCCCGGCTTGGACCCTGTGGAGGCGACGTTGACGCCCCTGAACCTAGGGTAAGACGGGCAGGACGCCAGTCAACCAGATCAGCCGCTTACACAGCGTCACCTCCTGCTGTCCGCCGGACACGATCAACACCAGGTCACACGTCATTGGCCCTTGTGGCCCTCGGCGCCGATCCGCGCACCGGCTCAGCTCATGATTTCCGGGCTTGGTCTCGGCCCGTCCTCCTCCCGATGTGAAACTTTCTGAGGATGCCGGCGACCGACAGCTCGGTGTCGAGATACCACGTGCCGACGATTACCCCCCCGATGAGGACGACACCGAAACCGATCAGCCACGACAGGATGGTGAACACGACCCCGATCCCGCCATAGCTGCGCTCGTTCGCCACGATGGAAGCCGAGAATGCCAGCCGGCTGACGACACCCAGACCAGTCAGGCCGATCGTCGTGAACAGGGCTGTCGGCCACGAGTCCCGCCAGCTCATCCGGCCGATGGTGAGTACCCGGACCCCGACCCACAAGAAGAGCGCCAGGATCACGGTGGCTACCAGGCCGTAGCAGACCTGACCAGCCACGGTGCCGGTGAGCAGCGCCCCGAGACTCGTGGTAGCGACGAGAAAGAAGATCAATCCGCAGAGCCAGCCGACCTGGGCCAGTAGGCCGCGTAGCCCGAATGRCTTCAGTCTGAAGACCCGCACATAAATGGACTGGACGGACGCGGCCAGACTCAGTCCGCCAATTATCAGCCAGAGCACTCCCAGTACTGTCCAGCCGGTGAGGACGGTTCCGCTCCGCGGGGTAAAGAGTCGTTCCACGGCCATCGCCGCATCATGGCTCAACCCCATGCGCGCGATGATTATGTCCGCCGCACCGCCCTGCCGCAGTGGCGACAGCGCCGCCAGCGTGATGACAAAAGGAAAGAAAATCATCAGGATCATCGCGGCGAGATTCATCGCCCTGTTAATCAGATCCGCCTCACGTAGTCTGGACGCCAGGTCTCCTACCGGGGACTGCCCCGCACGCCCCCGGGCTGTCCCGACGCGCGCACAGAGCGTCCTGATCGGCCGCCACGGCGCGCCGCTGCGGTGAGCGCCAGCGCCGCCGGACGGCCGCGACGCAGGATTGTTATTACTCGTACGCCAGCTCCGGGGCATGGCGTCCTCCCCACAGCACCGGGTTCATCGCCGGATCCGCCGAATGCCCTGTGTGCGGCGCTCGCCCTCCGGGGCGGGGACTCAGGCAGCCGCTTCAGTCGATGATGAGGGCGATGAAAATGATGCAGACGATTATGTTGATGAGCCAGCTGTGAGTGTTCATCCAGTCTCGGACGCGCGGTGCGGCGACTTCTGCCCGTCTATGGAACAGTAGTCGGGCAAGCAGCGGCAGTGCCGCCACCGTAACGGTCAGCCCGATGAACGGGAGTGCTGCCGCATAGGACGCGTTGTTCTGCTGCAGGTGTATTCCAACCGTCATCATAATCACGATGTCCGAGGGCATCAGCAGAATGACGAACAGTCCGACTTGGAACGCCTTCATCAGATCTGCCGCCATCAGCGTCGTCAGCCATTTCGGCGGCTCCACCGTTTCGCGCCGCACCCAGTTCTTCACGGCGGCGACTGCCAACAGGCCCACCAGTACGTACTGGATGATCTGGCCGGCCGAACCGTTACTCCTCGAACTTCCCAGGTCGACGGCGCTGTCCAGCAAGGCGGCGAGGCCCATCATGACGGCCACACCGGCCGCTGTCGCGGCCGCCACACCGGCCAGGAACCCCAGGGATACCCGCCCGGCTCGTGGCGTGGTAACGAAGATGATCGCCGACATGATCTGCGGTCCGATCATCATGGTGATTGCCAGCGGGAGAATCTGGAGACCGTCCATGGATGCTCCCCACCGCTTGACCATGCTGATTCACGCGAGACTCCTAGCCCTCTCGCGCTCGAACTCCTGGTCGTTGAGCAGTCCGCGGCGGTGCAGGTCTCCGAGCTTGGCCAGCTCGTCTGCAATAATGGTCGCGCGGGTCGCGGCGCGGATGTAGCCGCGGACCGCTTCCTCGCTCGCCGAGCCAACAGCCGGACCGGGTCCTCCCGGCCCCGCGCGCGTCGGGTGCGCCGATTACCACAGCCATTACCTACCGCCTGCTCGCCGCGTCAAACCCAGCATCACCCGAAACTCACCCTCTCGTCTCGGCCCGATGCCGCAGACGGTGGCCGGGGGCACTAGGTGAGCAGGGGCACTGACGGAAGACGGTCGGCTTGGGGTGTCCGGCCGGACTTGCGGGCCTTCGTCTTGGTACCGTCCCACTTCGCTTGAGTTGACCATGGTGTACCCACCAGTCGGCTAGGTCCAGCGTGGCGGCAGTCCGGAGCCGGTGCGCGGCTGGCTGCCCTACGACCTCTCCCACGACCCTCCCAACGTGCGATCAGCTGGACGATCGATGGTCATCGGCGGYCAAATGTCCACGCACGGCACTCACCCGTCCGGGGGATCCTGGAAGTGGCGTCAACGGCACGTGGTGTGCTGGCAGGAAGAAGGCCGGCGCGGGTTACGCGTACGGACGACGGCGCCAGTGCGCGACAGGGGGACCGCCGGATGACACATCATCGAAGTCCACGAAGCCAACCTGACGGCTACCTTAATATATCGCGGTCATCCACAAGAGCGGTGACACCGTGAAAGTGGTCTCCGTCATGAACTACAAGGGCGGAGTCGGAAAGACCACTCTGACGGCGAACATCGGCGCGGAGATCGCCCGCTGGGGAAAACGGGTTCTTCTGATCGATCTTGATCCGCAGGCGAGCCTCACCTTCTCCTTCTACCGGCCGGAGGACTGGCGGGCGCACCTCGCCGAGGGCCGGACCATCAAACAGTGGTTCGAAGCCTGGCGGATGGACGGGCCGGTGCCGGGACTCGAGGTACTCGTCACCGCCCCCACGGTGGCGAACTCCCGCATCGCGCATAACGGTGGCCGGCTCGACCTGATCGCGTCCCACCTTGCCCTCGGCGACGTCGAGATGGATCTCGCCGCGCGGTTGGGTGGGGCACAGATCCACCGGTCGACACGCCACTACTTCGACGTCTATCTGCGTCTCGCGGCCGGGCTTGCCACCCTGCCCGGGCGGCTCTACGATCTGGTGCTCATCGACTGCCCGCCGAACTTCGGCGTCATCACGAGGTCCGCCGTGGCGGCCAGCGACCAGCTGCTCATCCCGGCCCGCCCGGACGAGCTGTCCACCCTCGGAATCGATCACCTGCAGTCCCGGCTGCGCCGGTTCACCTGGGAATTCAACCAGGTCGCTGATCTGCAGGCCGACCTCCGGCCGGCCGTGAAGAAACTGGAACCGATGATTCTGGGCGTCGTCTTCACGATGGTCCAGTACTACGGTGGTCAGCCCGTCTCGGCGCTGCGGCCCTACATAGCACAGACCAGAAGCCTCGGGCTGCCCGTCTTCGATGCGATGCTTCGGGAGAGCAACAAGCACTTCGCCGGCGCGGCCCGCGCCCAGCTCCCCGCCATTCTCACCGAGCAGCTCAGCCGGGAACTCGCCTGGGAACTGCAGAGCCTGGTCGAGGAGTTCCTCAAACGCATCCGGACGGCGAACCATGGCTCCTGACAGTCGGCCCGCCAGCCACCCGGGTCGGGATGCGGCCCGTCTCGGGGCTGTTCTCCTGCGCCAGGTGTCCGATCTGCTCGACACCCTGGACGTCCGGCAGCTTGACGATCTCGTGGCGGGTCGGGCGCGGCTCGCGGTCGTCCCCACGCCCACAGCAGCGCCCACGCCCACAGCAGCGCCCACGCCCACAGCAGCGCCCACGCCCACGGCCACGGCAGCAGACCCGGGCGGTCGTGCCGCGGCGGACGGCTCCCGGCTCCCGGCGTCCGTGGACGTCGAGAAGCTGCACGCGACACTGGTCGCCGCCGCGAGCCGGGAGGAAGCCCGGGAGCACCTGGCTGCCCTGGGCCGGATTCCGGTCCCGCAGCTACGGGCCCTGGCGGGCGCCCTGGGTGTCGACGGTGTCGGCGGCAGGGATCCGAAAGCCACCGTGATCCGAAAGATCGTGGACGGGACCATCGGTTTCCGGCTCAGCTCCCGGGCGATGCTGGCCGGGGAATCCGAACTGTAGAGCCGCGTTCTCCGACCGTTCTCCGGCCGGTGGAGCCGTCGGCTGGCCCGCTCCCGCCGGTCATGCCGCACCGAGCAGGAGGCCGAATCCGGTCATCAACACGGCGACGGCGAGTACCAGCGAGGTCACGAGATTACGCATGGTGACTCGGCGGGGAGCGCCGTCGAGGTCCGGCTGCGCCTCGGGCTCGCGCGGTGGAATCCGCAGGGCGAGYACGATCGGGTGAAACGGCGAGACGCGGTTCGGCGGCCAGGCGACCGCCCGCAGATCGCGCCGTTTGAAGGGGGCGTGACTCGCGCATCCGGTGAGCCAGCCGTTGACCGGGGTCTCGCAGATGCCGTCGTCGGTCCGGTAGGCCCGGCAGAGCGTCGGCCAACGGAATCCCAACATCACGGTGATCACGAGCAGGGCCACCGGCAGCGCGATCCACGTGCCCCGCAGGGTGAGCCACAGCCCGGCGGCACCGAAGGCGAGATAGCAGGCGAGATGGACATGTTTGCGTTCCCGTCGGCTCCTCGTCCGTGAAGCGGCCCGGCGGGACCGGGTCGGTTGCCGGCGGYGGGCGGACGTCCGGCCCGATCCCGACGAAGATCTCCTGCGCGGCGCTGCCATGACCATCCTCCTGTCTGCCCAGGTGCACGGGTGGGATGCGCCGCGGCGTCACGACAGATGCGTGGCCGTCCGTGCATCTGCGCCGACGGTCACGCCCCGCCCCTCGGCTGGCGTCGCTCCGCGATGGTTCTAGCACAGCTTGATGCCTAATTTAGCGCTTATCCTTTGTTTGCCATCACTTGCCACCAAACGCCAATAATAGGCGTATGATGTGTCCGTATAGCAGTCATGTTTTCAGTCATGCTTCTTCGCGACAGATCTCGATCAAGGCTTTGGCGGATCCCGCCGGCCTGTCGATCAGTACGGTGAAGGCGCGGTCGAGATCGGGCAGCGGATACCGGGGATGATCAGACTGGCCGCGACGAGCCTCGGCCTGGTCCCCACCGGCCTCCTTGTCCGACGGGACACGCGCGGGCGTCCGGCCCTGGACCTTCGGCCGCACTGACGCGCCGCCGTTGACACCTGGAGCCGCTCCAGGAAGCTCCTGCTCCTGGYCGGGTTACTCGTCCATGGCACGGAGCAGGCTCGCGGGCAGCGATCGATCCGGGCCGGCTCCCGTAGTCCATCGGGAGCCCCATCGGCCGAGTTCCATCAGGATCGGCGCGAGATCCCGGCCCGCCGACGTCAGTTCGTATTCCGAACGAGGTGGACGTGGCTGATAAAGCCTGCGTTGCAGGATGCCTCGATCGACGAGCCGGTCGAGGCGCCGAGTGAGGGTGTGATCGGAGATCTTCAGACGGGTTCGGAAGTCGTCGTAGCGCCGAGCGCCGCCGAACGCCTCTCGGATGATCAGCAGGGACCAGTGATCGCCGATCAGCCCGAGCGCGCGAGCGGCCGGGCAGTCGGACTCGTCGTGCTGGTCAAGCACCTGGCCAGTGTATCTGTTGACTTCCGTTTCGGAAGCATCTAGGATCCCTTCCGAAATGGAAGTCTGTCTCGGGGGAGTGGAGGCGCGTATGTCGAGGTCCGCTCAGCCGAAGGAGTCTGCGGCATCACCACTGCTGCTGCCGGTCGTGTGCCTCGGCCAGTTCCTGGTCGTGTTCAGCCTGTCCAGCGTGAATGTCGCGCTGCCCAGCCTGGCAGCCGATCTTCAGATGAGCCGCGAGACCCAGCCCTACACGGTCACGGCCTACGGGATAGCCCTGGGCAGCCTGCTCCTGCTGGGTGGCAGGGCTGGCGATCTACTCGGCCGACGGCGACTGTTCCGGCTGGGCACGGGGGTCTTCGCGGTCGGCACCGTGGTGTRCACGCTCGCCAACGTGACCGGCGTGCTGCTCGCTGGGCGGGCCCTGGAGGGGCTCGGTGCGGCCATGCTCGCCCCGGCCGCGCTGGGGACGATCAACGCGATCTACCCGCAAGGGCCGAGCAGAAACAAGGCGCTCGGGGTGTTCGGTGCGGTGTCCAGCGCGGCGGCCGGGGTGGGCGTCTTGGCGGGCGGGGTCCTCACCGACGGGCCGGGATGGCGGTGGGCGTTCGCGATCAAAATTCCCTTCTGTCTACTCCTGCTCGCCGTGGTCGGAAGGATCATGCCGGAAACCCGTGACACCCGTTCTCACCACGGCTTCGACATCGCCGGCGCGCTCACCGCGACGGGGTCGATGTTCTCGCTGGTCGTGGCCATCACACAGGCGGAGCAGCGCGGTTTCACCAGCCCGGCGATCCTTGCTCTGTTCGGATCAGCCGCCGTTCTTCTGATCGCCTTCATCGTGATCGAGAGCCGCAGCGACGACCCGCTCATGCCGTTGGCCCTCTTCCGCCGGCGTGGTCTCAGCGTCGCCAACGGCGCGACCCTGCTCGTGTGGGCCAGCTTCGGGTCGGCTTTCCTCCTGGTGGCCCTGTATGTGCAGCAGGTACTCGGCTACAGCCCGATGAAGGCCGGGCTGACATTCGTGCCGATGGCAACCGCGGCCGCGCTCGCGGCCAACGTCGCCCAGGCGACAGCGAGTCGTTCCGCGCGCGGTCCCAAGCCCGCGCTGCTCGTCGGCCTTGTCCTCCTCACTGTCGGCGTGGCCCTCCTGTCCCGGGGCGACGCCGACACCAGGTACACGGCGGTGCTGCTGCCGGCGCTCGTGCTGTGCGGCGCCGGTCTCGCGACCTCCCTCACCGCGCTCAACGTGGCCGCCTTCAGCGGCTCCAACAGCGACGACTCCGGGGTTGAGGCAGGACTCCTGAGCACCTCCCAGGAGATCGGCGCGGCCCTCGGCGTCTCGATTCTCTCGACGGTGTCGGCCCGCGTCATCTCCGATCATCTCGCAGCTCATCCCGGAGATCCGACCGCGATGCTCAGCGGCACGGTCGATGCCTTTCAGGTGTCCTTCGTCGTCGCGGCGGGCATGGCTGCCGGCGCCTTCCTGCTTTCCCTGATCGCCCTCTCGACGCGGGTTGATATCCCCCCGGCCAGCGTGTCGGAAAACCCCCTCGCGGAACCAGCCTCGATAATGCCCTCAAGGTGACACGGTCGCCTTAGACGGGACTTCCGAAGATCGTCGCGCGGGTTCCGCCCGCCTTCTCATCGGATCGAACTCGGCCGCGGCCATGCGGCTGCTCCTGCCAGGCCTCCGCTCCCCTCGTCCCGCTCGCGGCCTCCTCCGCTGGGCCGTGCCGTTTCCTCCTCCCGCAGCACATCCGGCGTCAGTGGCGMTGGCCAGTGATTTCTTTCTGGCCAGCCCGTCAGTACCCGCGCTCCTCAATGAATCGCTCCTTGAGGAGCAGGTCCGCGACCCCGTTTCCCACCCCGTGGGACGGGGTTGTTGTCGTGTTCGGTGGGGTCAGGGGTGATCCCGGCCCGCCGGTAGTGCCCGCTGATATCTCCCTCCAGTCTGTCGCATAGGAGACAGCGGAGTCCTTGTTGCTAAATTGCTACGTATCGCCCAGAGTGGTGATGTCCAGTTGTTCAGGAAGAAAGGATTGGCTGATGGTAGTGCTTGACCAACGGCTGCTCGAGAGTTGTCGACGCTACGTCGACGACATGCCGCCGCGCTTCAACTACATGACTTCCCCCGAGCTGGCCAAAGCCCTGGAGTCCCATCCGGACGCATACTTCGTCCTTGACAACCGCACCCCCGAGGCGTATGCGGCGGGCCATATACCGGGTGCCGTGAACATGTGGTTCAAGGACGTGCTGTCCGACAGCAACCTCGCTCTTCTCCCTCGGGACAAGACAATCGTCATCGTATGCTGGGTGGGCCATACGGCCAGTCAGCTCGTCGCCCTGCTCGGTCTGCTGGGTTTCACCGTCGCAGGTCTTCAGTACGGCATGGGTGAAAGCCCGGTGCCCGATTCCCCCCGGGCCGGCT
Source organism: Frankia sp. KB5 (assembly GCF_002099325.1). Classification (NCBI taxonomy): domain Bacteria; kingdom Bacillati; phylum Actinomycetota; class Actinomycetes; order Frankiales; family Frankiaceae; genus Frankia; species Frankia sp. KB5. The sequence goes on from NZ_MRUJ01000099.1 coordinate 23,779, forward strand.
GGCGCGATCTGGGCCTGCCGCTGGAAAAGAAAATTGGCTAGCGAATCGCTCACCTGAGCTGACGCAACGCCTATCTGCCCTCACCGCAGGTCAAGACTTCCAAGAACCCGCTTTGAATCTTGTCTTGACCGCGAACGGCGCTACACCATGGGATCGAATCCCGGTACTCGGCGTGCCGACCGGTCACAGCCCTCTTTGTCAGGCTGGAATACCGGACCGGAGTACTTCTAAAACAGACTCTAAGAGGGAGTCTTAATCAGCCATGCCCAACGAAACCGCAACAGAGATCATCGATCTGCTGTTTCAGTTCCGGCGGCTCTCCGATCCGACGGAGGTCTGCTCGGCCCAGCCCTGCGAGCTCTGCTTCGACATCCATCGCCCAAAGATCGAGTACTGGATCAACCAGAACGAGCCGATCCACTTCGTGATCCTCGCTTTCCCGGCCAAGTCACCCAACAGGCAGAAGGTCCTCGGCTCGCTGCCGGATCTCGCCGAGCGCATCGCGCTCGACTTTCTGCGCTCGATGTGTGAGCACATCGGCCATTTCTATGAGCCCGGAGCCAGGATCACGGTCTGCTCGGACGGGCACGTGTTCGGGGATCTGATCAGTGTCTCCGACGAGGCCATCTCGTCCTACCGCAGCGACCTGGAGGCGCTGCTGGTCGACATCAGAGCACACAATATCGATCTCTACTCACTGGACGACGCGTTCGGCGCCGGTGACTTCACCGAGCTGCGTAGGAAACTGGAGGAAAACTATGCCGCAACGGTGGCGGAACTGCGCCAACAGATCGCCACGAGCCCAGCCACGAAGACGCAGTTCAACGGCATCCACCGTTTCGTGTTCGAGGATCTGCTGGTGCTGCGCCCGGAGACCAGCCGCACTCAACTCCGGCTCGCCAGCAAGGATCTCGCCTACCAGATCGTCCGCCGCAGCAACGCCTGGAGCCGACTCGTCGCCGAGCAGTTCCCGTCCGCCGTCCGCCTGTCGATCCACCCCCAGCCCTGCCATTCCGAGAAAATCGGCATCCATATGATCAGAACCAGGGACAACTGGCTCACTCCCTGRCATGGCGTCGCCATGGACGACGGCAACAGTGTCACGCTGATAAAGCGCAGCACCGCCGAAAAGCTGAACGCGTCGGTGGTCTGGCGCAATGGACGACCGAGTCACTTCGTCGCTCCGCATCTCATGCGGACGGATTCGWGGGTGAAGGAGACCGTCTCGTGAGTGCCGGGGCACTGGTCGACGCCAGCTCGGCGCCGCGGCGTTCGCTGCATCCGTTCGGACTGTTGATCGAATCATCCAGTGACACGGATCTGACCGCCGTGCCACCCGAGGAGTTGACCCGGTTCGTCGCGGATTCGAAGCTGCTGGTGCTACGAGGTTTCCAATCTCCTTCGACCACCGATCTCGTCGCCTACTGCCGGCGAATGGGCGAGATCCTGACCTGGGACTTCGGGGAGGTGCTGGACCTGACGGTGCACGAGGACCCACAGAACTACCTGTTCACCACGGGTCCGGTGCCCTTCCACTGGGACGGCGCGTTCGCCCGGCTCACGCCACGCTTCATCGTGTTCCGCTGCCTACGCGCTCCCGACCCGGATAGCGGCGGGGAGACGACTTTCTGCGACACCGCCCGCATTATTTCCGCCGCGCCTGCGCACCTGCGTGACACCTGGGCCGGCGTCCGGATCGACTACCAGACCGAAAAGATCAAGCACTACGGCGGGCACATCGTGCAGGACCTCGTGGTGCCCCATGCCGTGACGGGTGTGCCGACTCTTCGTTTTGCCGAGGCGCTCGACCCAGCCGAATATCTCAATCCGCTGTTCCTCGACATCCACGGCGTCTCACGGAATGATCGCGAGGACTTTCTCGACGATCTGTCGGCCCGGCTCTACGACCCGTCCGTCAGCTACGCGCACGCATGGCGTTCCGGCGATGTCGTGATCGCGGACAACCATGCGCTGCTACACGGTCGACGGTCTYACTCACTGGCCTCCTCGCGGCGACTCCAACGCATTCATGTGATCTGAGCAAAGATTCGAGGAAATGGAGAAGACATGCGGGATCATTACGACGTTATTATCGCCGGCGGCGGGCCGGCGGGCTCTACACTGGCCGCGCTGCTCGCCCGCACGTCGGACCTGAAAGTAGCGATCTTCGAGAAGGATGAGTTCCCGCGCGAGCACATCGGCGAGTCGTTCGCGCACCCGTTGATCCCGGTGCTGGCAGAGAGCGGAGCGCTCGCGAAGGTGCTGGCCAGCAACTGCTGGGTAAAGAAATTTGGCGGTATCTACAGCTGGGCGCGGCAGGGTCCGAGCCGGGCGTTCTTCGACCACGCGAACTGGGCGGTGGACGGGGTACACCGATGGGCACTGCACGTCAACCGTTCAGAGTTCGACCAGATCCTGCTGGAACACGCCCGGGACCTCGGAGTCGACGTCACCACCGGGATGGCCGTCACCGACTTCGCCGCGGCCGCCAACGGCTGTCAGGTGACGCTCGCCGACGGCACCGCCGTGTCCGGCGCGTACTTCGTCGATGCCTCCGGTCGCCAGCAGAGCCTGGTCACCAAAAAGCCTCGCGAATGGTTGTCCGGCTACCGGAACATCGCGATCTGGCAGCACTACCTGGGCGGCCTGCCGGCCCAGGGGCTCGACGGCGACTGGAACATCTTCCGGGAGAAGAACCTCTCGCCGATCGGTTGCTTCGCGTTTCCCGACGGCTGGTGCTGGTACATCCCCGTCCCCAGGATCGTGAACGGGGAGCGGGTGCTCACGCACTCGATCGGCATCGTGACGAGCCCGGAGGTGCTGAAGGAACCCGGGAAGGACTTCACGGACTCCGAGGTCTTTCTGCRCACCGTCCGCGGCGTGCCGCGGCTGGCCGACCTGGTGGCCGAGGTGACGCCGATCTCCGACCAGATGATGACGGTCACCAACTACTCCCGGGTCAATGAGCGCTTCGCCGACCTCGACCGGCACTGGATCCTGATCGGCGATGCCTCCTACTTCGTGGACCCCCTCTTCTCGTCCGGGGTCGCGTTCGCGGCCAACCAGGCGGCCTCGGCGGCGCTGCTGCTGCGCACCACGCTGCGCGCCGAACTCTCCCCGGGTCTGGTGAGAGATCTGTGGCAGGACTACGACCACGAGTGGCACGGAATGGCCGAGGTGTTCGCGCTCTCGATTGATCAGTGGTATCACATGATCGGCGCGGACAACCCGGGCAGCGCATACTGGCACCGGCGCAATTCGAGTCCGCATCTGGACATGCCCGATCGGTCCTTCGACGCGCTGCTCAACACGGCGTTCACCCCCGACCTGCTCCTGATCATGACGCGCGGCACCGGCCGAATGTCCGACCTGGCGATCGACGGTCCGTACCAGCAGGCTCGCGCGCACGTGATGCTGACGGAGCCGGAACCGGACGCCGTGCTGGTCGCCGCTCCCGGAGTCCGGATGCGGGCCGGCGTGGCGCTGGATGTCCCCGGCTTCAAAGCGGTGCTCCCACCGGCCGACCTCGAACTGGACACGCCCGCCGCGGTACGGGCCGCCGTCGCCGAGTACTGGACCGATCCGGTGGCGGCCGAGGCGAACGGCGGCCTCGGCGTGCCTTCTCCGACCGCCTCCCCAGTACCGTGCCACCGTTTCGAGTTCGATTCCGACGCACTCGTCGATTCCGGCTCAGGCGCGACGGGGTTTTCGGTGCGCGGGGTGGACAGTCACGACGGCGCACCGCAGCTGTGGGAGATACTCAGCCGCGGTCCGGTCGTCTACGGCGAGCTCGGCTCGCGGCTCGCCCCCGGTCAGCGGGTGCTGCTGCAGCGGCTAATAAAGGCCGGAATGGTCACCGTCAAGACCGCGGCGAGGCAGACCACGCCGGGGACTGAAGCCGCCGAGGTCACCCTCGCGGACTGACCGAAGCGGCGGCCGGCCAGCCGGGCGCGGGCCGGGCCGGTCGCTCACGCCGGCCCGGYCCGGGTCTCAGCCGGCGTGCGCGGGGACGACCTCGACGTTGGTAGTCGACTCCCGCCCGGCCCGGATGAGCACGACGATCACCACCGCCGCGAGCGCGATGAGGATGGCGCCCCACAGGAACGCCGTGGTGTAGCCCTCGATCTGCGCCTGGTCGAGAAGCGCCTTCCCACCCCGCCCGTGATCGGCCAGGTAGTTGGTGACGGCCGTCGCGTAGACGGTGTTGAGCAACGCGGTTCCCAGCGCCCCGCCGATCTGCTGGGTCGTGTTGACCAGCGCGCTGGCCACCCCCGCGTCGTGCGGGGCGACCCCGATCAGCGCGAGGTTCGACAGGGGCACGAACGAGAAGCCCATGCCGATGCTGATCAGCAGCTCGGAGGGCAGGATGTGCACGACGTAGCTCGAATCCGTCCCAACCCCGAGGAGCAGCGCCATCCCGACCGCCGCGAGCGTCGTGCCGGTGCCGGCCAGCACCCGGGGTCCGACGCGCGGCAGGAACTGGCTGGCAAGCCCCGCGGAGACGATGATCCCGCCGCTGAACGGCAGGAACGCGAAGCCGGTCTTCAGGGCGCTGTAGCCGAGCGTCTGCTGGAAGTAGTACGTCAGGAACAGGAACATCGCGAACAGGCCGGCCCCGGTCAGCAGCGAGGCCAGGAACGAGCCGCCGCGGTTGCGCTCCCACGGCACCCGCAGCGGCAGCAGCGGCGCGCTGGTGCGGGACTCGACGACGACGAAGGCCACGAGCAGCACAGCCGCACCAACCAGCAGCCCGATGGTGCGGGCGTCGCCCCAGCCATCCTCGGCGGCCACGGTGAAGCCGTAGACCAGGGCCACCAGGCCCGCGGTCACCGTCACCGCGCCGGGCAGGTCGTAGCGGGCCTCGCCCTCCGCCCGGCTCTCGCGCACCACCGGCAGCGCGAGTACCGCGGTGATGATCGCGATCGGCACGTTCACCAGCAGGCACCACCGCCAGGAGGCGTACTCGGTGAGCAGGCCGCCGACGATGAGACCGATCGCGGCGCCACCGCCGGAGATCGCTCCGTACACGCCGAACGCCTTGGCCCGCTCGTGGCTTTCGGTGAAGGCGACGGTGATCAGCGACAGCGCGGCCGGCGCGAGCAGGGCCGCGAACGCGCCCTGCAGCGCCCGCGCTGCGAACAGCAGCCCGGCGTTCGGGGCCAGGCCGCCCAGCGCCGAGGCCAGCGCGAAACCGAGGAGTCCCCAGCTGAAGGCCCGCTTGCGCCCCAGGTAGTCGGCGACGCGCCCGCCGAGCAGCAGCAGACCGCCGAAGGCCACGGTGTACGCGGTGATGATCCACTGCCGGTTCGCGGTGGAGATGTCGAGATCGGCCTGCGCGTGCGGGATCGCGATGTTCATGATCGCGGCGTCGAGGACGACCATGAGCTGCGCGACAGCGATGATCCAGAGCGCGAGCCAGCGCCGTGGATCGGGCGAGCCGTCAGCCGCGTCCACCGGACGGTCCTCCGCCTGGTGGTCGAGGGTTGTGGTCACAGGGAAGCTCCTAGCCGGTCGGACCTGAAACGGGGACGAACGAACGCCACGAGTTCGGGCGAGGCGACCCGGTGCGGTGGGGATGGTGCCGATGGGGATGGTGCCGATGGGGATGGTGCCGATGGGGATGGTGCCGATGGACGGCGCCCCCGGGACCGGGCGGTCCGTGGCGGCGTCGGTGACGCGGCAGTGGCAGGGACAGGGACAGTGGCAGTGGCAGTGGCAGTGGCAGGGACATCGAACAGGAGTTCGAGCAGGGAATAGCTCAGGCGTTCGAGTTGACCCCGGACGGGGGTGTTTCGGGCCGGAGTGTCGTTCCGGGCCGGCCAGCCAGCAACGGCATGAGCACGTCGTCCACCATATGATCGACGAACGCATCGTCGAGCGRCTCGCCGGTGACGAGCAGGCGACAGAAAATCATCGCCATGACGATCTCCATAATCACGTCGAAATCGGCCGACACAGAGATCTCCCCCCGTTGCGAGGCCCGAGCGAACATGCAACGGCCGATCTTCGCTTTGTTCTGCAGGATGTTGGCCTGCACGACCGCGGCCAGCCGCGGGGACTCGCTCGCGGCCCGGAGCACGCCGATGAGCAGCGCACCGTCGGGACCGGTAATCGTGTCGATCATGAGGTGCACCTCGGCGGCCAGGTCGTCCCGCAGGCACCCGGTGTCAGCCGGAACGCGGTCGCCGGGACCATGCCGGCGCAGGGCCTCCACGACCATCTCGTCCTTGCACGACCATCGGCGGTAGATCGTCGCCTTGCTGGCTCGGGCCCGGGCCGCGACGGCGACCATGCTCATCCGCTCATACCCGACCTCGACGAGCAGTTCCAGCGCGGCGTCCAGGATCGCCCGTTCCCGGGCGTCGTCCCGGGGCCGGCCACGCCCGGCGCCACTCGGCGGGGAAATCGGTTTTCGCCCTTCCGTCTCGGACGCTTCTCCGGAGTCGACGCGCATGGCCGCGACGCCGAGGAGAAGGCGTAATGAACATTACCTGGACCAGAGAAACAGTACCGTACTGTACTGAAAATACCAGCTCCCCACACCGTGTGGTGCTGGTCACATCCACTACCCGTCACCAACACCCGTACCCGCACCCGCACCGCGTCGGCCCCGGCCGCAGGC